>NZ_CAXUCH010000146.1:0-10786 GCF_964249325.1 uncultured Mycobacterium sp.
AATACGGCGTCACCACCGATTATGTGCTTGGTGTTCAGGTGGTGCTGGCCGATGGCACCGCGGTCCGGCTCGGCGGGCCGCGGCTCAAGGACGTGGCCGGGCTGTCGTTGACCAAGCTGTTCGTCGGCAGTGAAGGCACGCTCGGCATCATCACCGAGGTGACGCTGCGGCTGGTGCCGCCGCAGCAGCGGTCGTGCACCGTGGTCGCCAACTTCGCGTCCGTGGAGGCCGCCGCCGAGGCCGTGCTGGCCGTGAGCGCCCGGATTCGTCCGGCGATGCTGGAGTTCATGGACTCGGTCGCCATCAACGCGGTGGAGGACAAGCTGCGGATGGGGTTGGACCGCGGCGCCGCCGCGATGCTGCTGGCGTGCTCCGACGAACGGGGCCGCGCGGGCACCGAGGACGCCGAGTTCATGGCCGGGGTATTCAGCGAATACGGTGCGACCGAAGTCTTTTCGACCGATGACCCGGACGAGGGCGAGGCGTTCGTCGCGGCGCGCCGGTTCGCGATTCCCGCGGTGGAGGCCAAGGGGCCGCTGCTGCTGGAAGACGTCGGCGTGCCGCCGCCCGCGCTGGCCGACCTGGCGAGCGGGATAGCGGGGATCGCGGCCGACCGGGAACTGATGATCTCGGTGATCGCACATGCCGGTGACGGCAACACCCACCCGCTGATCGTCCACGACCCGGCCGATGCGGCGATGACCGAGCGAGCCGGGTTGGCCTACGGGGAAATCATGGACCTGGCGTTGCGCTTGGGCGGCACGATCACCGGCGAACACGGCGTCGGGCGGTTGAAGCGGCCGTGGCTTGGCGACCAGCTGGGACCGGACGCGATGGCGTTGAACCGCCGGATCAAGGACGCGTTGGATCCGCTGGGCATCCTGAACCCCGGCTCAGGCATCTAACTGATCGGCGAGTGTGAATCTCGCGACGCTGTTACGGCGCGTCGCGTCGTGTAGTTCACGCTCGGCGGTTGACAGTCTGCTCACTTTGTCGTACGAATAAGACATGACGGTCAGTTTGTCTCATAAGCCTCGGTTTCAGCTCGCCACCGCCGAGACGTGGGCCAATCCCTGGCCGATGTACAAAGCGCTGCGCGACCACGACCCGGTGCATCACGTCGTTCCACAAGACCGGCCCGACCAGGACTACTACGTGCTGTCGAGGCACGCCGACATCTGGGCGGCCGCCCGCAACCACGAGACGTTCTCGTCCGCCCAGGGCTTGACCGTCAACTACAGCGAGCTGGAACTGATTGGCCTGCAAGACAATCCGCCGATGGTGATGCAGGACCCGCCGGTGCACACCGAGTTTCGCAAGCTGGTGGCACGCGGTTTCACGCCGCGCCAGGTCGAGGCGGTGGAACCCAAGGTCCGCGAGTTCGTCGTCGAGCGGATCGAACGGTTGCGCGTGAACGGCGGCGGCGACATTGTCGCCGAATTGTTCAAGCCGCTGCCGTCGATGGTCGTCGCGCACTACCTGGGCGTGCCCGAAGAGGACCGCAAGCAGTTCGACGGCTGGACGCAGGCGATCGTCGCGGCCAACACTGCCGAGGGCGGCGTGGCCACCGCCGGCGATGCGGTCGGCTCGATGATGGCGTACTTCGCCGAGCTCATCGAGCGTCGCCGCAGCGAGCCGGAGGACGACACGATCTCGCATCTGGTGGCGGCCGGCGTCGGTGCCGACGGCGATATCGCCGGCACGTTGTCGATACTCGCGTTCACGTTCACCATGGTCACCGGCGGCAACGACACCACCACCGGGATGCTCGGCGGCTCAATGCCTTTGCTGAACGAGCGCCCAGATCAGCGCCAGCTGGTCGTTGACAATCCCGACCTGATCCCCGACGCGGTCGACGAGCTGCTGCGTCTGACGTCGCCAGTACAGGGACTGGCCCGCACCACCACCCGCGACGTGACGATCGGGGACACCGTCGTGCCGGCCGGCCGCAAAGTGCTGCTGTTGTACGGATCAGGAAACCGAGATGAACGCCAATACGGCGCTGACGCCGGCGAGCTGGACGTGGCCCGGTGTCCGCGCAACATCCTGACCTTTAGCCACGGGGCCCACCATTGTCTGGGGGCGGCCGCGGCGCGGATGCAGTCGCGGGTCGCGTTGACCGAGCTCCTGGCCCGCTGCCCGGACTTCGAGGTCCACGAGTCCGGGATCGTGTGGGCCGGCGGCAGTTATGTGCGACGTCCGCTGTCGGTCCCGTTCACGGTGAAGGCCTGATGGCGGGTAACGACTGGCTGGCCGCCCGGCGCACCGAGGTCGCCGCCGACCGGATCCTCGACGCCGCCGAGCAGCTGTTCGCCAAGCACGACCCCAGCGCAGTCGGCATGAACGAGATCGCCGCGGCCGCAGGGTGTTCCCGCGCAACGCTGTACCGCTACTTCGAGAATCGGGAGGCGTTGCGCACCGCTTACGTGCACCGCGAGACCTACCGGCTCATGCGGGTGATCAACGAGCGCATCAGCAGTATCAACGACCCGCGAGAACGACTGATCGCCGGTGTCATGACCACGCTGAGCCTGGTTCGCGAAAGCCCCGCGCTGGCTTCGTGGTTCGCGACCACCCAACCACCCATCGGCGGCGAGATGGCCGAGCATTCCGAGGTGATCAAGGCGTTAGCCGCGGCCTTCCTCAACTCGCTGGGTCCCGACCACCAGGACGTCGTGGAACGTCGCGCCCGCTGGCTGGTCCGCGTGATCACGTCGCTGCTGCTGTTCCCCGGTTCCGGTGAGGCCGACGAACGGGCAATGGTCGAGGAGTTCGTCGTCCCGATCGTGACGCCCGCCAAGGAGGCGGCCGCTCAGGCCGACGGCCGCCCGACCATCCAATAAGCCCGCGCAGCAATAGATTTCCGCGCTATGCCGTAGTCCTGCGACAGCACCTTGGTTACCGATCGCGTGGTGTGATTGTCGCAGGCGACCCAGCCGAAGTGGTCGCTGGCGTCGAACGCCGCCGATTGGACGGTCTGCACCAGCGCTTGTCCGTCGTTCTTGCGGTCCACCCAGGTGACATCGCTGGAGCGGGCGACCGGCAGGTCTTTGTCGTCGTCATAGCCGGCCTCCAGAAACACCCGTGCGGGAGCGTCGCCGATCGCGTCCAGCAACGAGT
Source organism: uncultured Mycobacterium sp. (assembly GCF_964249325.1). Classification (NCBI taxonomy): domain Bacteria; kingdom Bacillati; phylum Actinomycetota; class Actinomycetes; order Mycobacteriales; family Mycobacteriaceae; genus Mycobacterium; species uncultured Mycobacterium sp. Next base: position 3,121 of record NZ_CAXUCH010000146.1, read on the forward strand.
TGATCGCCGGCAGTGAGGCGGTATCGCCGACGATCACGTAGCCGGCCGGACGCGGCTCTGGCAGAGCGAAGTTGCTGCCCAGCACCGTCGCCTCGATGGTGTCGCCCGGCTGTGCTTCGCACGCCCACCGCGACGCGATCCCGTCGTGCAGCGCGAATTCGATGTCTACGGTGTCGGCGGCAGGATCGGGGTCGACCAGCGTATAGCCGCGCTGATGCAGCTTGTTCCCGCCGGGAAACCACACCCGCACCCACATCGTCGGATGCAGGGAGTTGTCGGCAAGCATGCCGCCGGCGTCAAAGCTCAGCCGTAGATAGTGCGGGCTGATTTCCCGGCGCCCGGTCACAGTGAGCCGATACTCGCCGGGACGCCACAACTTCAGCACGGCGCCCTGCCAGCCGCGGGTAACTTTCTGTTCGACCATTCCGTCTTGCCCTTCGCCTGGACTGAGTCAACTTAGGGCAGACTAACCTATCTCCGGATTTCGGGTTCAGCCCCGAATCCGGGTGAAGCGGTGTAGCAGCCACGCCAGCGGAATGGTGATCAGCAACGTCACGACGAACAGGTTCAGCATTGATCCGGTGTAGATCCGATACCGCAATACCTCGACCATCGCGATCTCCATCGTCACCAGATGGATCAGGAAGATCTCGTACGAGATCTCGCCGAGCCACACCATCGGCCGGGAGGCCAGCAGCCTGGCATACCAGCCGTGGTCACCCAGCCCTAGCGGCGCCACCGCCAGCGCGGCGACCACCGCGTAGAACACGGCTTTGAAGAGCGCCTCGGATAATCCGCTGGGCGTGGTCGTCGGTGCACCGGCGATCGGGGTCGACGCGATGAAGTAGCAGACCGTCGCCAGCGGTATGGCCGCCAACGCATAGCACCGCGCCCCCATCGCCTGCAGCACGGCCAGCATCATGCCGGCGACGAACCATGCCAGGTATGTCGGCAGCCACAGCCGCGCACTGCTCGGCAACCAGTGCGTGGTGTGCACCAGCACCAGCCACGCGGGCGTCAGCAGCGTCAGCCCCGCCAATGCGGCCAGCAGCAACCTCGGCTGCCAACGGCGCTGGCAGACCACCGACAACAGCAGGTAAGCCAGCAGCGGTAGCACGACATAGAACGCCACTTCCACGGCAAGGCTCCACATTTGGGTAAGACCTTGGTGCAGATACGAGCCCAGGTAGTTCTTCGTGTAAATCTGCGTCAACGTCAGGTTGCGGAGAAGGCCCATCCAGGTGTGGCCGGGATTCGGACGCGCGGTGCGGAAGTGGTAGACGAGGTAGGCCACCAGCACGGTGACGGTGTAGGCGGGCATGATGCGCCGCACCCGGTGCCACGCGTAAAGGCTTACCGACGGTGGTGGCCCCCCGGTCACCAGTGACTTCACCCACGGACCGAACAGCAGGAAGCCGGATAAGACGAAGAAGATCGGGACGCCCATTTCCATCCGGGAACACACCAGCCCGAAATACCCGTGGGTGTATTTGCCGGTGGTATAGGCCGAGTGGGTTCCGACGACGAGTAAGGCAGCGACGGCACGGATTCCGGTCAGCGAGGCAACACGATCTACCCCGGAGACTTGTTCGAGTCCGCCCTGGACAGTGCTGTCCTTTGACAGGGTCATCCGGCTGATTTCCGGCGCGGCTTACCGCTGTCGCGGCGGCGGCCGTTGCGCGGGGGCCGGTCCGGCCGCAGGTTGATCAGCACACCGGAGATGCGGGTGCGTTCGAGTGCCTTGAGCGTCGCGCGCGACAGCTGTGCCGGCAGCTCCACCAAGGAGTAGTCGGGCCCGATCGTGATGTGGCCGAAATCGCTGCGGTGCAAACCGCCCTCGTTCGCGATAGCCCCGACAATCGCGCCCGGACCGACCCGGTGCCGCTTGCCGACAGCGATGCGGTAGGTGGCAAACCCGTCTTTGCTGCGCTCTCGCGGCTTGCGCACCGGCTTGTCGGTCCGGCGGTCGGTGTGGCGTGGCTCCGGAGGTTCGGGCGCCATCAAGAAGTCCTCGCCGTCGCGGGCCTGCAGCGCCAGAGCCGCGGCGATGTCGGCCATGGGAACGTCGTGCTCGCGTTCGTAGTCCTCGACCAGGCTGCGGAACAACTCGATCCCCTGTGAGCTGAGCGCGTCGGTGATGGAGTCGGCGAATTTGGCTACCCGTTGTGCGTTCACGTCTTCGACGGTGGGCAGTTCGGCCTCGATGAGCTTTTGGCGCGTCGCCTTTTCGATCGCTTTGAGCAGGTGGCGCTCCCGCGGTGCGACGAACAGCAGCGCAGTTCCCGAGCGTCCCGCCCTCCCGGTGCGACCGATGCGATGCACGTAGGACTCGGTATCGTGCGGAATGTCGTAGTTGAGCACATGCGAGATCCGCTCGACGTCCAGACCGCGGGCTGCGACGTCGGTGGCGACCAGTATGTCGATACCGCCTTCTTTGAGCGCCGCTATGGTGCGCTCCCGCTGCGGCTGTGGGATATCGCCGTTGATGGCCGCCGCCGAAAAGCCCCGGGCGCGCAATCTTTCGGCGACCTCTTCGGTGGCCTGCTTGGTGCGGACAAAGACGATCATCGCGTCGAATTGCTCGACTTCGAGTACTCGGGTCAGCGCCTCCATTTTTCGCGGACCGGCCACTTGGATGTAGCGCTGTGAAATATTCTCTGCTGTGGTGGTTTTGGCTTCGACGGTGACTTCGAGCGGGTCGTGCAGGTATTTGGCGGTGAGCTTGCGGATGGCCGGCGGCATGGTCGCCGAGAACAATGCAACCTGTTTGTATTCCGGGGTGTCAGCCAGGATGCGTTCGACGTCATCGGCGAAACCCATGGCCAGCATTTCGTCGGCTTCGTCGAGCACCAGATAGTCCACCCGGGACAGATCCAGCGTGCCGCGGTCCAGGTGGTCGATAACCCGGCCAGGTGTTCCGACCACGACGTGGGCGCCGCGTTTCAGTCCAGCCAGCTGCACGCCATAGGAGGCTCCGCCGTAGATCGGCAGCACGGTAAGTCGCGGCAAGTGCGCGGCGTAGCGGCTGAACGCCTCCGACACTTGCAGAGCCAGCTCGCGGGTCGGCGCCAGCACCAATGCTTGAGTCGCGTTGCTGGTGCTGTCGATCTTGGACAGGATCGGAAGGGCGAAGGCCGCCGTTTTGCCGGTGCCGGTCTGCGCCAGGCCCACCACGTCGGAACCGGCCATCAGAGCCGGGATGGTGGCCGCCTGGATGGCCGAGGGTGTTTCGTAGCCGACGTCGACGATTGCCCGCAGAACCGATGGATGGATCTGCAGGTCGTCGAACGTGGCAGGGGATGTCTCAGCCGCCGCATCTGGTGAGGTCATTGGAGACCGAGTTTAGTGGCGACCGCGAGCTCGGCGGTGCCGAGCGCGGCGGGCCGCCACCCGACAACCCAGTGTTGGAGGCGTATGACACGGTTGCTGGCCGGACGGCCACGCCTGCCACGCCTGCGGAGCCGATGACGGTACGGTGCGCGTTGTGTGGAGGCTACCTTGCCCTGTCCGGACGCTGACGGGCCTGGCCGCCAGCACAGTGGCGGCCGCGATGCTGGCCGGCTGCGGGTCGGGCGACTCCACCGTCGCCAAGACGCCGCAACCAACGACCCGCCCGGCCACGACGTCCAAACCGCCGGCTTCGCCTGCTGCCTCCCCCAGCCCGACGAGCACCAGTGCGGCACCGGCCGACCCGTGCGCAGTCAACCTCGCCTCGCCCGCGATCACCCGGGCGGTGTCCGAGCTGCCTCGTGATCCGCGTAGCCAGCAGCCCTGGAATCCCGAACCGCTGGCCGGCAATTACAACGAGTGCGCACAGCTGTCGGCAGTCATTGTCAAGGCGAACACGAACGCGACGAATGCCAACACCCGTGCGGTGATGTTCCATCTCGGCAAGTACATACCGCAGGGACTGCCGGACACGTTCGGCTTCAACGGGATCGACACATCGCAGTGCACCGGTGACACGGTGGCGCTCACATATTCGAGCGGCATTCAGGGCTTGGTCAGCGTGGTGAAATTCCGCTGGAACGGCAACGGAGTAGAGCTCATCGCTAACACCGCCCGCTGAGCGCGACCGCGGGCAGCGAAGTCGCGAATCCAGCATCGCCGGCTGACCAGATTTGTCGGTGCCCCGACCTACAGTTGCTGTTGTGTTGGTCACCGACGGGATCGTCATCTACAGTGCCTCGGATCTTGCGGCTGCATGCAAGTGCGAATACGCGCTCTTGCGGGTTTTCGACGCCAAGCTGGGGTGGGGCCCGGCCATCACCGTCGAGGACGACGACCTGTTGGCGCGCACCGCTGCTCTCGGTGACGACCACGAGCGACGCCGGCTCGACCACCTGCGTGAGCAGTTCGGTGCGGTTGCTGTCATCGGCCGGCCGGCATCCACGGTTTCCGGGTACACCGCGGCCGCCGAGGCGACCCGCCGCGCTATTGCCGAAGGCGCACCGATAGTGTATCAGGCCGCGATGTTCGACGGCCGCTTCGTTGGGTTTGCCGACTTTCTGATCCGCGACGGTGACCGCTACCGGGTCGCCGACACCAAGCTGGCCCGCTCAGCCAAAGTGACTGCCCTGCTCCAGCTGGCGGCTTACGCCGATGCGCTGGCGTCTTCCGGCGTGGCGGTCGCGCCGGAGGCCGAGTTGATACTCGGCGACGGCGCCGTCGCCCACTACCGCGTCGATGAGCTGATTCCGGTCTACCGGTCTCAGCGCGCGGCACTACAGCAGCTGCTCGACGATCACTACGCCGCCGGGCTCCCGGTGCGCTGGGACGACGAGCGGGTCCGGGCCTGTTTCCGTTGCCCGGAGTGTGACCAGCAGGTGCGTGCGTCCGACGACCTGTTGCTGGTTGCCAGCATGCGGATAAGCCAGCGCGCCAAGCTGATCGACGCCGGGATCACCACGGTCGCCCAACTGGCCGAGCACTCCGGGGCCGTGCCAGATCTCGCGTCCCGCACGTTGGCAAACCTCACCGCGCAGGCGAAACTGCAAGTCGCCGAACGCGAAACCGGCACTCCGCAGTTCGAGATCGCCGATCCGCAGCCACTGGCCCTGTTGCCGAACCCCGACGATGGCGATCTGTTCTTCGATTTCGAGGGTGATCCGCTGTGGACCGTCGACGGCAGCAACTGGGGGCTGGAGTACCTTTTTGGCGTCTTGGACGCCGCAGGCCGCTTCCGTCCGCTGTGGGCGCATAACCGGGCCGACGAGCGCAAGGCGCTATCGGGCTTCCTGGCGTTGGTGGCCAAGCGTCGCCGGCGCTACCCGAACATGCACATCTACCACTACGCACCCTACGAGAAGACTGCCCTGCTAAGGCTCGCCGGCCGCCACGGCATCGGCGAGGACGAGGTCGACGACTTGCTGCGCAGCGGAGTCCTGGTTGATTTGTACCCGTTGGTCCGCAAGAGCATTCGCATAGGCGCCGAGTCGTTCGGCCTCAAGGCATTAGAACCGCTCTACATGGGCGCCGAGCTGCGCTCCGGTGACGTCACCACCGCTGCTGACTCGATCAGCCAATACGCTCGATACTGCGAGCTACGCGACAGCGAACGCGGCGAGGAGGCCTCTGCGGTCCTCCACGAAATCGAGGACTATAACCGATACGACTGCCGATCGACCCGCGCGCTGCGCGACTGGCTGCTCATGCGGGCCTTCGAGTGGGGTGTCACACCTATTGGCGCACAGCCTGTTTCCGACGGTGACGGCATCGAACAGCACGATCAGCTGGCAGACACCCTGGCCGACTTCGCCGGCGATGCCTCCGCCGGCGATCGCACTTGCGAACAGACGGCCGTGGCCTTGATCGCTGCTGCCCGTGGCTATCACCGGCGTGAGGACAAGCCGTTTTGGTGGGCGCACTTCGATCGGTTGAACTATCCGATCGACGAATGGGCGGACAACACGGACGTTTTCATCGTCGACATGGCCTCGGTCACGGCGCAGTGGCATACGCCTGCCCGCGCGCGCAAACCGCAGCGGCGAGTGCGGCTGACCGGCGAGCTGGCGCGCGGGGAGCTCAAGGCTGACGTGTTTGCGCTCTACGAGCCACCCGCCCCGGCAACCTTGACCGACAATCCGGACCTTCGAGCAGCGGGCCGAGCCCATGTCGTCGAGTGCGACGACCCGGCGGTGCCCACCGAAGTGACGATCCTGGAGCGAACCACCGACGCCGCCACGACCTTTCACCAAACGCCGTTCGCGCTGACACCGGGGCAGCCCGTGCCGACGGTGAAGCTGCGGGAATCGATCGAGTCGACAGCCGCAGCGGTGGCGGCCGGGTTGCCGGAGCTTCCTCGCACCGCACTCTTCGACGTCCTGCTGCGCCGCCCACCGCGCACCCGCAGCGGTGCGTCGCTGCCGCGCAGCGTCGATACCGTCATGGATATCACCGCCGCGCTGCTCGACCTCGACTCGTCCTACATCGCGGTGCACGGACCGCCCGGAACCGGCAAGACGTCTACGGCTGCGCGGGTCATCACCCGACTGGTCACCGAGCACGGTTGGCGTATCGGGGTTGTCGCCCAGTCGCACGCTGTGGTCGAGAACCTTTTCGACTGCGCGATCACGGTCGGCATCGATCCCGTGCGGGTAGCCAAGAAGCCGAACGGCCGCGACAATCCGCGCTGGCAACACATCGACGAAAACGACTACGCCGCATTCATTTCCGACACGGCCGGATGCGTGCTCGGCGGCACGGCGTGGGACTTCGCCAACCCCGCCCGGGTGCCGCAGGGAAGCCTGGATCTGTTGGTGATCGACGAGGCGGGTCAGTTCTGTTTGGCGAATACGATTGCTGTAGCACCGGCGGCCGCAAACCTGTTGCTACTCGGCGATCCGCAACAATTGCCGCAAGTCAGTCAGGGCACCCATCCCGAACCCGTCGATACCTCGGCTCTGGGCTGGCTGGTGGACGGGCAACGCACCTTGCCGTCCCAACGCGGCTACTTCCTGGACCGCTCATACCGAATGCATCCGGCGGTATGTGCTCCGGTGTCGGCACTGGCCTACGAAGGCCGACTGCATTCCCACACCGAATGCACCGCGGCGCGCCACCTCGACGGGTACTCGCCGGGAGTACACGTGCGGTGCATCGAGCATGACGGCAACTCGACCGACAGCCCGGAAGAAGCCGACGCGATCGTCGCCGACATACAGCGCCTGCTCGGTTCGGCGTGGACCGACGAGCACGGCACCCGGCCGTTGACCCCCTCCGATGTGGTCGTCCTCGCGCCATACAACGCGCAGGTCGTGCTGCTGCGCCAGCGGTTGACGGCTGCCGGGCTTGACGCGGTTCGGGTCGGCACGGTGGACAAGTTTCAGGGAACACAAGCGCCGGTGGCCTTCATTTCCATGACCGCATCGTCCATCGACGAGGTACCGCGCGGAATTTCGTTCTTGCTCAACCGGAATCGGTTGAACGTCGCAGTCAGCCGCGCCCAGTATGCCGCGGTGATCGTGCGCTCGGTCATGTTGACCGAATACCTACCCGTTGCACCCGCCGGGCTAGTCGAGCTGGGCGCGTTCCTCGCGCTGACCTCGGGTGGGACGCACACGTCATGGCTGTGCCGCAGTGGGCAGGCTGCTCGTCGCGCCGCTGCTCTGTACGGCTGATATAGATCGGTTTGGTCCTTCACAAACGCCTCCGGGGGTGTCAGGAA
>NZ_CAXUCH010000147.1:0-930 GCF_964249325.1 uncultured Mycobacterium sp.
CCGCGGCGACGGCAAGCCGGAGGCCGAAGCCGCCGAGCCGCTGGCCGAGTGGGAGCAAGAGCTGCTGGCCGCCGCGACGGCGCCGGCCGCCGATCCGACTGCCACCCAGGCACAACCGGCGACTGACGCCGCAACCGAACAGACCACCGACCCTTCATAGGAAAGGCTGAGCATTGGCGAACTACACCGCTGCTGACGTCAAGCGGCTTCGGGAGCTGACCGGCGCCGGCATGCTCGACTGCAAGAACGCGCTGGCCGAATCCGATGGCGACTTCGACAAGGCTGTCGAGGCGCTGCGGATCAAGGGCGCCAAGGACGTCGGCAAACGCGCCGAGCGGGCGACGGCCGAGGGACTGGTCGCCGCCAAGGACGGCGCGCTGATCGAGCTGAACTCCGAGACTGACTTCGTTGCCAAGAACGCCGAGTTTCAGAAGCTGGCCGACCAGATCGTCACCGCCGCGGCGGCCTCGAAGGCAACCGACGTCGACACGCTCAAAGCGGCCAAAGTCGGCGACAAGACCGTCGAGCAGGCCATCGCCGAGCTGTCGGCGAAGATCGGCGAGAAGCTTGAGCTGCGCCGCGTCGCGTTTTTCGACGGCACCGTCGAAACCTATCTGCACAAGCGGTCGGCCGACCTGCCGCCGGCGGTGGGTGTGCTGGTGGAGTACACCGGCTCCGACAAAGACGCCGCCAAAGAGGCCGCGCATGCGGTCGCGCTGCAGATCGCCGCGCTGAAGGCCCGCTATCTGAGCCGTGACGACGTGCCCGCCGACGTGGTGGCCAATGAGCGCCGCATCGCCGAGGAAACCGCCAAGGCCGAGGGCAAGCCGGAACAGGCGCTGCCCAAGATCGTGGAAGGCCGACTGGGCGGATTCTTCAAGGATGTCGTGCTGCTCGACCAGCCGTCGGTTTCGGACAGCAAGAAGACCG
>NZ_CAXUCH010000147.1:940-10780 GCF_964249325.1 uncultured Mycobacterium sp.
AGGTCGGTCAGCCCTGACGGCGGCGCGTTGATAGCGTCGCTGTCATGCGACGAGTGCACGCATTCGGCGACGACGCCCTAGGTGATCTCGACGCGGTCGCCATTGCTGAAGGGATCAAAACCGGGCAGCTGGCGCGGGCAGACGTCATCGACGCGGCCATCGCCCGCACCGAAGCGGTCAACCCGGCCCTCAACGGCCTGGCCTACCAGGCATTCGACCGGGCGCGCGCCGTCAAGGACAACGTCGACGTCGCCGGATTGCCCACGATGCGGGGCACCGACGCGTGGGTGCCGCGTCGGGCCGCTGTAGACGGCGAATTCACCCGTCTCTACCTGGGTACCGGGCTGATCTCGCTGGGCAAAACGCAGCTGTCCGAATACGGTTTCAGCCCATCCGCCGAGCATCCTCGGCTGGGACCGGTCCGCAACCCGTGGAATACCGACTACACCGCGGGTGCGTCGTCGTCGGGTTCGGGTGCCTTCGTCGCGGCCGGTGTAGTTCCGATCGCCCACGCCAACGACGGCGGCGGCTCGATCCGAATTCCCGCCGCCTGCAACGGGCTGGTGGGCCTCAAGCCGTCGCGCGGCCGGCTTCCGGTGGACAAGGAACTGCGTCGGATGCCGATACGCCTGGTCGCCAACGGTGTGCTGACCCGCTCGGTGCGTGACACGGCGGCCTTTTACCGCGAGGCCGAGCGCATCTGGCGGCACCCTAAACTCGCGCCCATCGGCGACATCACCCACTCCGGCAGGCGGCCTGTGAAAATCGCGGTCATCACCCGCTCGGTCGATCGTGAATGCACGCCCGAAATCCGTGAGCTGACGCTGAAATCCGCCGGACTGCTCGAAGAACTCGGGCACCGCGTGGAGCATGTCGAAAACCCGCCTGTGCCTTCAAGTTTCGGCGACGACTTCGTGTTGTATTGGGCGCTGCTGGCGCTGGGACAGATGTTCATCAGCCAACGCAGGTTCGGCGACACCTTCGATGCCACCCGGTTGGACAACCTGACGCTGGGCCTGAACCGCCACGCGCGGCGCAACCTGCACCGCCTGCCGCTGGCGATCACGCGGCTGCGCGCCATCCGGCGGCGTACGGCAGAGTTCTTCGGCACCTATGACGCGGTGCTGACTCCCACGCTGGCCGACGAGACGCCGCGCATCGGTCACCTCGATCCGACCGCCGATTACCAGCAGGTCATGGACCGGATGCGCGACTGGGTCGCGTTCACGCCGCTGCACAACGTCACCGGCGAGCCCGCGATTTCGCTGCCGCTGGCCGAATCCGCGAGCGGTATGCCGGTGGGCATGATGCTCTCCGCCGACATCGGGCGCGAAGCCCGGTTGCTGGAACTGGCGTACGAACTCGAAGAGGCACAGCCATGGGCCCGCATCCAAGCCGGCGCCGGCGACCATCGCGGAAAACACCCATAGGCGCGCGAGGCGCGTTATCTGAAGCTGTTTAGCCGCAGCAGGATCGGGAATCACGATCGGGCGGCCGGCACCTTGGGGGGCCGCGACATCCGCAAGGAGGTGCCTGCGATGACAGATGAAGAAGACATCGAGCTGGAGTGTGTCCTCTCCGCAATCAGCTATCCGTGCGACAAAGCGGAGTTGCTGCGCCGGGCCAGGGCTGACCGCACCGACGACGAGGTGCTGTCCCGCCTCGAACTGCTGCCCGATCGCGTCTACGAGGGCGCCGACGAGGCGCTGATGTTCGCCGATGATTCCGAGCGGTACCAGTCGGGGGAGCCGCTCACCTGAACCGCTCGGGCGATCAGCCGCGCAGCAAGCGGCTCACTTCGTCGAGATGGGCGTGCAGGTCCGCCGGGTCGGCGTAGATCCCCGCTGCTCCGGCGTGTTCCAATGCCTCGCGCGCCACCCCGCCGCAAAGCACGGCCACCGTCGGCACACCCGCGCGTCGGCCAGCCTCCACGTCCCACACCGCGTCGCCGACGAAAACCGCCCGCCCCGGGTCGAGCCCGACGCGTTCCAATGCGGTGCTGACGATGTCCGGATCGGGCTTGCCGCGGTCGACGTCGACGCTGGAGGTTATTTCGCTGACGAGGTCGTCGACGTCGAGCACCCGGCGCAGCAACGCCAACGTCTTTTCCGACGCTGACGAGGCCAACACCGTGCGCCATCCCCGCTCGGCGATGGCCTCGAGCAAGTCGCGGGTGCCGGGGAGGGGACGAAGCACCGGCTCCAACTCGCCGAAATAGCGGCTGTGCGCTTCTTCTGCTTCTTCGCCGTGCGCATCTGCCAGCTCATCACCGAGCAGGATGCGGACGAGTTCCGAGCCGGCACGGCCGACAAGCCCGTGAATCCGCCAACACGGGACATCCTGGCCCACGTCCAAAAACGCTCGATGCCAGGTCACCGCATGGTGGAAGTTCGAATCGACCAACGTGCCATCGAGGTCCAACAAAATAGCCGGTGCGTCGGCGGCGGATTCGGCCACGACAACCCGTCCTCTCTATGCGTCGGCTCATTAGGTACCCGGCGGGGTGGCCCGGAAACGTCAGATTGCGCGGGACGGACTTCGGGTAACCGCCATGAGGACCGAACGCCGATGAGGGAGTGCCAGTGGGCGAATTGCGGGAAGTAACCGCCAGCACAGCAGAACGTGCCCGACAGGAAGCCGAGGAATATCGCGGAGACAACCAGCGCCCGCTGAGTGGATATCTGGCAGTCATGGCCATCTACGGCGTCCTGGTGGCGCTGACGGCGGTCGTGGCCGCAGCCACCGGACGCAAGCTCCCGGAGCGGTGGCAGCTGCAGGACCTGATCACGGTCACGTTGGGCACCCACAAGCTTTCCCGGACTCTGGCCAAAGATGCGGTGACCAGCCCGCTGCGGGCGCCGTTTACCCGCTACACGGGCACCGGCGGTCCCGCCGAGGTTCACGAAGAGACGCGTCACGACAGCCAGTTGCGCCACAGCCTGGGAGAACTGCTGACCTGCCCGTTCTGCCTCGACATGTGGGTGGCCACCGCATTCGTCATCGGCTTGATCTTCGCCCCGCGGCTGACCCGCCTGGTCGCCGGCAGCTTCACCGCACTGGCCGGCGCGGACTTTCTCCAGTTCGCCTATGCGAAGGCGCAGCAGTCCGCAGAGAGCTGAGGTAACGACACCGATCGGGAGGATTCATGCCGAAGACAACCAAGGGCGGCAAGCCGAAAAAGAGCGAGCTGCCCAGCACGCTGAAGCGGTCCAACGCCAAGGCGCAACGGACGTTCGCCAAAGCCCACGACTCGGCGGCCGAGCAGTACGGCAGCGAGGAGCGCGCCCACCGGGTCGGCTACGCTGCGCTCAAGCACAGTTTCGAAAAAGTCGGGGATCACTGGGAGCCCAAGAAGAAAAAGGGACCGTCGGACAAAGCCGCCGAAGGCGGCGGCCCAAACAACAAGGCCCCGTCGGCGGAGGGCGTCAACGCCAACGCCAGCAAGAAGCACCTGCTTGACGTGGCCCGCCGGCTCGACGTGCGTGGACGCTCCACGATGAGCAAGCCCGAACTGGTCGAGGCGATCAAGAAGGCCAACCGCCGCGCGCGGGCCCGCTGAGCATTGGAGCGTCAGCGAAGCGATGCCCCTGGGCCGTCGCTGAAATGCTTCGGTGCTGGGTGATCTTCCCTATTGAAGAGTGAGCAAAGCGCGGTCCACCTCGCTGACCGAGCTGCCCGAGATTTTGCCGGCGACCGCGGCCAAGAGCGAGCCACGGGTCTGCCCGCGGGCATCGGCCAGGCACAGAACCATCCGGGTGCGCCGGGCTACCCGTATTCCAGCAAACAGAAACTTACTGCGCTGCGACTTCCGCGTTTCGCCCAAATGCGTGCTTCCCATTCCTGGTGGCTGAGCGAACCTACCGGTTCACGACGGCTGACCCGAGTTGTCCCATCCAGGACCGAGGCCACGAGCGACGAAGTCGGCAGCTTGGCCCGGCATGTCGTTCACCGCGTAGAGCGTGTGCGCAGCGTTGTCACTGCCCTCCGCGGAACAGATCGGGTCACCGTCGGCACACAATTCGATGGTCTTGCGCGAATAGAGGTGACCGATCGTGATGGGCGGTGCGTCGTGCGCCTCCAGCCATGTGTTCGACGGTTTCCCGAACAGCGCGACCGCGACCAGGTGGTTGGCCACATCGGCTGGCATCGGTCCGGTGATGCCAGCCGGTGGGGTGTAGCCGGCGGGGATGGCATCCGCGGTGACGTAACCGGCAACGGCGGCCCCCTGGGAGTAACCACCGAGCACCATCTTGGTGTTTGGACAGTTGTGGGCCATCGAGGTGAGGTGGTTGCCCGCGTCGATCACACCGTCCGCGGCGGTGGGGAAATCAAGGCTTGCCGGGTAATCCACGGCGTACACATCGATCGGTTTCCCACCGACGCGCGAGCTGAGCGCGTCGACGAACGCCTGCCCGGTCTGCCCGATGCCGGGTGGCTCCATCGTGCCGCGCGCGAACACCACCTGAAGATCGGGGCAGGGCGCGGCCGACGCTGCCAAAAGGCGGATCGGCGAGCTCACCGCCGTCATCGTCATCACCGCTGCGGCCAGCAACCGGCCCATACCTATCATCAACCGGCGCGATTGCTTTGCGTTGGTCCGTCCCGTGACGTTCATTTTCGCTCCATCAGGTCGCGGCACCCTGACACTTGCGGCATTCAATACCCTGGCGTCAATTCCGCGAAACCACTTCGTGTAGTGGCTAGATGGTGCTTGGCCCCACACCAGGGCCGCTCAGCATCGGTCGTTGTCATGCAGCGGCGAGCCATTCTCCGCGCCAGAGGGCGTCGAATTCGCTGTGGCCGCATACCCGTCGCCCGTGAGCTGCTGAGCACTGCTGGGCTGCCGCGTTTTCACGTGGGACCGCGGGGTACTCGTCTGCCCCATCGTCCCGAACCCGTTGTGTCCAAACGGGTCTTATAGAACCTATAAAGCCATTCGATGTCTTGCTGTCGCTGCGCCGGCGCTGCCCAGGAGTTGCCCGCGCTGGGCGTCGGCGTTGTTTCCAGCCGGTGGTCCCCGGGTATGGGCTGGTGGTCGACAGTTAGGAGGCGCACGAGATGGATGCTTTGACTTTTCTTCGGGCCGACCATGAAAGCGTGCTGGGCATGATGGAGGTGCTCTATGGGGCGCCCACGGGCGACGGCGCACGATTGAGTGGTTTGGGCACGATGGTGACCAACTTGGTGATCGCCGAATCCCAGCATGAGGCCGTCGAAGAGCAATTGTTTTGGCCGGCAGTACGCGCCGCGCTGGAGGACGGCGACAAACTCGCCGATCGCGCCGTCGCGCAAGAGGAGGCCGGCAAGAAGCTGCTGCAGCAACTCGAGGACGGCAAACCGGGTGAAAGTGAGTATCACGAGGCGCTAGCGGGCTTCATCAAGGCCGGCCGCGAACACATCCGCTATGAGCAGACGGTGGTATGGCCGAAGTTCAAGGCGGCTGTTGGCGCGGATGAGCTGGAGAAGCTTGGCAACAAATTGGAGCAGGCCAAAAAGGCCGCTCCGACCCGGCCCCATCCGCATACGCCGTCGGGTCCGGCGGCGCAGATGACAATGGGTGCCGGTGCCTCCGTGGTCGACCACTTACGCGACATGGCGAGCGGTCGGGCGGCAGACAATCCGCCCGAGGCACCGAAACCATGACCGACTAGCCGCCGGAGCCGGCGCCCGAGAAGGACGCCGGCTCTGACTTTTGTCGACTTCCGATCAGGTCGTCGGCGTACGGTGCTCGTGAGTGAACGGCTTTTCGCCCCGCACCGCGGGCGTCCCCTCTGGATTGTCTTGCTGGCCACGGTTTTCCCGCAGCGAGCTGTGTAGCCACTCCTGGGAGTTGGGTGATTCGACGTACTTCCACTCCATACCCTGCGGCCACGGGCCCTGGCCTTGGTTCCAGGGACCGCGCACGTCGCCGTCGCCGTCGGACATGTTGAACGCAACGTTTTGGAAGCGGTCGTCGCCGGGAAGCTGTCCGGGCGGGAAATTCACCGGAAGTTCGTTGAGCGCCGCGGTGAACTGCTGGTAGTGGGCGACCTCGCGGGTCATCAAGAAAGTCAGTGTGTCCTGCACGCCGGGGTCGTCGGTGAACTGCTTGAGGTATTCGTAGACGATCTTGGCCCGCGATTCGGCGGCCAGGTTGCTGCGCAGGTCCACCGACGGGTCGCCGTTGGCATTGATGTATGCGCTCGTCCATGGCGAGCCTTGCGAATCGCTGACGTGCGGGCCGCCGCCGGTCAGCGCGAAATAGAAGGGATTTACCGCGACTTGGTCGATGATGTGGTCGCGCCCCTCGGCGCTGCCGACAGCGGGCATCCAGTCGCAGCGCTCGTTTGCCGTCTTGAGGTCGTCGTTGAGGCCGTCGAGCAGCATCGTGATCATCGACCCGACCATCTCCAGGTGGCTGAGCTCCTCGGTCGCGATGTCCATGAACAGGTCGTACATTTTCGGGTTCTTGCGGCGCAGAAGGAACGCCTGCGTGAAGTACTGGACCGCGGCCTTCAGTTCGCCGTTGGCGCCGCCGAATTGTTCTTGCAGCAGGGTAGCGAACCGCGGGTCGGGCTCGCTGACCCGGACGTCGAACTGTAGATCCTTGTTGTGGATGAACATTGCGGCTCCTCGCCCTTGTGTATGCCTCGAGCACGGGTACCCTCGGCCGCCTGAGCCAAACCGGCTGATGATCGGCGGCTGCACCGCCTTCGGACGACGTATCGCGCTGCGATAGCCGGTAATTCTCCGAGCCGCTCGGATGCGACCACACACCGCCGGCTAGCAGCACCATCGGGTGGAGCAAGCCGCGAAAAGTTTCTCGTTTGGCGAGGCGTTTGGTTGGGCACATTGTCCGGCATGAATGCACGTCCCCTCATCCGGTTCATTGGTCCCGCGCTAGCCGTCACAGTCGGCGGCCTTGGCGCCTACGCGCTTTGGGCCATGGCCGCTCCGTCCGCATCCGCCCAGCCCTGCCCCGACACGCAGGTGGTGTTCGCCCGGGGCACCGGTGAGCCTCCCGGTGTCGGCCCGACCGGGCAGGCGTTCGTCGACTCCCTGCGCTCCCGTGTCGGCGGAAGGTCGATGGATGTGTACCCGGTCAACTACCCCGCCAGCGACGACTGGGCCACGTCCGGCCTCGACGGTATTCGAGACGCGGGCACTCATGTCGTTTCCACCGCGAGCAGCTGTCCCCAGACCAAGATGGTGTTGAGTGGTTATTCCCAGGGCGCGGCGGTGATGGGCTTCGTCACCTCGCCTGCGGTGCCCGATGGAGTCGATCCGGCGACCGTGCCCAAACCGCTGTCGCCGGACGTGGCTGACCACGTCGCCGCCGTCGTGCTCTTCGGAATGCCCAATGTCCGCGCCATGAACTTCCTCGGGCAGCCGCCGGTCGTGATCGGCCCGGCATACCTGGCGAAGACCATCAAGGTGTGCGCCCCCGAGGACCCGGTCTGCTCCGACGGGATGAATTTCGCCGCCCACGATATGTACGCCGACGACGGAAGCATCATCGACAGGGGTGCCGACTTCGCCGCGAGCCGCCTTGGCGGGGGTTCACCGGCACCGGCACCGGTCCCGCCGCCGACCGGGGGCTTTGGCGACTGACCTGCCGCTGACCGCAACCACGGGCCCGACGCCACTAGCGGATCTGCTCGCAGAAATGTGCGCGATGGCCGCCGAGGCAATGAACCATGCCACGCATGCACTGCTGCTGGGTCCCCGTCATGCAGTTCCCGCGGACGTTAGCGGACGCGGGCCGAGCTGAGCGCAATGGCGGTGCAGCTGGCCTGTGCTGCCCAGGAAGTGTTGTTGTCGCAGGAGCCACGATTAGCGGCCGATCTTCGTCGCGACGACCGCGCGGTGCATCGCCTATACCGCCAGCTGCTCGCCGTACTGATCGAACCGAATTGGGTGTACGGCGTTGCCCGCGGTGTCGACGTGGCCCTGCTGAGTGTGCTCTACGAGCGTTTCGCGGACTACGCCGTGCATATCGCTGAGCGTTACACCTACCAAAGCAACGGCGATCGGCCTGCCGTACAGCCGCCAAAGATCACGCCATGAAAAACCGTCACAGGTAGCCGCGGCACCGGTGTCACCCTCGGCATCGTTCGACGGCTACGCGAAGTCGCCATGACCGCCCCCGGTTATACCGCTGACTAGTTACCGAATCCCCTTGATATCAAAGGTGATCCGGATCCCAGCGGGCGGGGTGCGTCGGGCGCGCTGAATTAAAGGATCGGCCTGCCTCCAGTAACCGCGACCCGAGCGCCGGAGATGTAGCTGGCGTCGTCGGAGGCGAGCAACACATAGATCGGCGCCAACTCTGCGGGTTGTCCCGCGCGTCCGAGCGGCACGTTCTCGCCGAACGACTTCACCTTCTCGGCGGGCATTGTCGACGGGATCAGCGGAGTCCATATCGGTCCTGGCGCCACACTGTTGACTCGGATACCTTTTTCGCCCAGCAGCTGCGCCAGGCTGGCCGAGAAATTGGCGATCGCCGCCTTGGTCGCCGCATACGGCGCCAGGGTCGGATTGGGTGCGTCGGAATTCACCGAAGAGCTACCGATGATCGACGAGCCGTGGGGCATATGCGGTAACGCCGCTTTGGCGAGGTAGAAGTACGCACCGACGTTGAGTTTGAACGTGTATTCCCATTCGTCGTCGCTGATCTCTTCGAGGCTTTGGTGAGTCATCTGAAAGGCGGCGTTGTTGACCAGCACGTCGATGCCGCCGAATTCTTGTGCGGCCCGGTCGATGACCGCGCGGCAGTGCGCCGGCTCGGATAGGTCGCCGCGCACCAACACACACTTGCGGCCGGCCCCCTCGACGTAGTGGGCAACGTCTTGGGCATCGTCGTCCTCGTTGAGATATGCGATCAGCACGTCAGCGCCTTCTCGGGCGAAGGCGATCGCGACGGCGCGGCCGATACCGCTATCGCCTCCCGTGATGACCGCTCTTTTACCGGTGAGCTTCCCCGAACCGCGGTAACTCTTTTCGCCGCAATCGGGGACTGGCTGCATTTGCGACTGCACGCCGGGTACGTTTTGCTGCTGCTCGGGAAAGCCCATGTTCAATTCCCTCTCCGAAACGCCGCTTGGAAGCGCGGTAGTCGCTTCGACGGCTGGGGTCGTATCGGTCGGCCGGCAAGGTCACCGGATTGGCGGCCCGGCGTTCGTAACGTCTGGATCGTCGTCGGCCGGTGACTCTGGGTCGCGCCATTCCTCGGCCCGACTGGAGCGATTGCCTTGCAGGGTTCCCCGCAGCTCACGCTTGAGCTGCTCGTCCTCGCGCGGGCTGTGCTTCGCGCTCTCGCGTCCCATCATGAACTCCCTTTTTCTCGACGTGTCTGATAACCGCCGGTGTTGCGTCGGTGTCAATGCCGGGCTTCCTTCAAGGTCGTGACCGATAGTCATCAGCCGGCGCCGCCAGTTCTCCTGGCCGGCGGTCGGCTCCAGGTCGGCGCGGCGTTCGGCGTGGACCTTGTCGACCACCTTTCGCAGGATCCTTTCGTCGTCCTCGGTGAGGTCGACCCGCCGCTTCTTCAGGATCTGCAGCACCCGCTGGCCGGTCTGGGTGCCGGCCTGGTCGGGCAGCTCTTCGGTCTGCTCGTCCGCCGAGCGGACGCGCAGCCACTCGAGCAGCTCGCGCGAAGACATGTTGACCACCCGGTGGAACTCGTCCCACAACGCGTCGTCGACCTCGACGTGCCGTGTCATAACGGTCAACCCCCCGTCGACGGATCGGCGGATCATCATCACCAGCAAACCGGCTTCTGCTTCCCCGTCCGGCTACCCGGCAGAAAGAAGGGCTAATCCGGCCGGCTCCCCGTGACCCGATCGACGAGCGGCCCGACAC
>NZ_CAXUCH010000148.1:0-2197 GCF_964249325.1 uncultured Mycobacterium sp.
CGACGTCACCGACGCGGCCGCGGTGCAGGGCGTCGTCGACGACGTGGTGGCCCGCGCCGGCCACCTCGATTTGATGTTCAACAACGCCGGCATCGCCTGGGGCGGCGACACCGAACTACTGACGCTGCAGCAGTGGAACGCGATCATCGACGTCAACATCCGTGGCGTGGTGCATGGTGTGGCCGCCGCCTATCCGGTGATGCTGCGCCAGGGGCATGGCCATATCGTCAATACCGCGTCGATGGCCGGGCTGACCGCGGCTGGACAGATCACCAGCTACGTGATGACCAAGCACGCCATTGTCGGGCTGTCGCTGGCGTTGCGCTCCGAGGCCGTCTCGCGCGGGGTGGGCGTGCTGGCCATCTGCCCGGCCGCCGTGGAGACGCCCATCCTGGACAAGGGCGCGGTCGGCGGGTTCGTGGGCCGCGACTACTACCTGGGCGGCCAGGGCATGAAGACCGCCTACGACCCCGACCGGCTGGCCCGGGACACGTTGCGGGCGATCCAGCGCAATAAGGCGCTGCTGGTCGTGCCCAAACGCGCGCACGCCGCGTGGCTATTGGGCCGCCTGGCACCCGGTCTGCTGCAACGGATGTCGATCGGGTTCGTCGAGCGCCAGCGCGCCCGGCAGGCCGCTAGGTCAACCGCTGGGTGAGGAACTCGACGACCCGCTTGCGGGCCTCGTAGGCCGGGTGGCCGTCGGTCTCGCGGACCTCGTCGGTCAGCACCGAATGCGCCATCCGGGTAAAGCCGTATTCGTTGCCCGGGCCCGAGTCGATTTCGATCACCTCGAATGCGTCGCCGAGCTTGTCCTTGAGTGTTTGGAACCGCTCGCGCGGTGACAGCTTGTCCTCGCTGAACCGTAATCCCATGGCGCACAAGCCGTCATTGGCGGCACGCTCAGCTACGACGTTCAGTTCGTGTTCGCTCACCCCGGGGTCGCGCCGCTGCGCGCGAGTGATCGGAATCGGCAGCGACGGCTGGCTGAGCACCGGCGCCAGCACGCTGTCGTCGACCGCGGCAGCCAGCGCGAAGCCGCCGGTGAAGCACTGGCCGATCACCCCGACGCCCTTGCCTGGCGTGACCGCATTGAGGTCGCGGGCCAGCGCCCGCAGGAATACCGCCACCGGCCGTTGCTTGTGGGTCGCAAACGCCGCGAATTCCCTTGCCACGCAGGCACGGGCCATCGTCGGAAGCGCGTAGGCGACCGACAGCGGCCGCCCCGGTGTGCCGAACAACGACGGGATCGCCACGCTGAAGTTGTTGTCCACCAGATGATTTCCCAATGCCAGAACGCCGGGATGGATGCCGGGGATCTCGGGAATCAGCACCACACCGGGGCCCTCGCCCTTGCGGTAGACGTCGTGGGTGTAGCCGCCGCCGGTGAACGGGGTTGCCGACCACCCGGTGAGGTCGGCTTCGGGTGCGGTCATCGACGGGTCCTTCTATCGGCTCGCGGGCAGCGGCGGTTGGGATTGGGTGGCCGCTGCCAGCGTACGGAACTGGTCGGTGCTTCCGGCGCCGGTTATCGCGATCTGGGTGCCGCCGGGCGCGCCGCCCAACCGGGTGGTCCACACCGGCTCGGTGGCTCCTCCTTGATCGCTGCCCTGGTAGACGATCCAGCGAGTGCCGTCGACGTCGACGGTGCCGGTCGGGTACATCGACGAGTGGATGGAGCGGACCAGCTTGTCCTCGTCGGCGTCGCTTTGGGTCAGACCCAGGTACATCCCGGTCGGGCTGATGTATCCGACGGTCGAGGTGGCCGCGTTAAGCCGCTGACCGTTGGCGGGGTCGGTTCGCCCGTTCTCGATGCCGCCGCGGCTACCGGAGTTCGACTGCCAGCCCTGCGGCAACCGCGGCAGCCGGATCGGGAAACCGAGCGTCTGGGCGTCGGCCCGAAGCGCGCTGGCGGCGTCGTAGGACGGGATGGTTCCGGTGTTCGTGCCGCTGGGCGCAAACGAACACATCCCGACCAAGCCCGCCAACAGGATGCACGCCACCGCCAACGGGGCGATCGACCAGAACATGTCGCGCCCATCCTGCAGCAGCCGTGGCTTGGCCGTCTTGGGCGCCGGCGCCGGCTGCTGCGTGGTCACGAAATCCAGTATCCCAGCTCCCGACGGCCGACCTGCTTCTGGGAGAATCGGACCTATGAGCCCGCAAGCCGACCGCGCCGTTGCTTCCTCGTCGCGGACGT
>NZ_CAXUCH010000148.1:2297-10326 GCF_964249325.1 uncultured Mycobacterium sp.
CAGCCAATCGCGCCGCTGCCTCCTCGCCGGAATCCGGCTCGTCGTCGCGGACGTCAGCCAATCGCGCCGCTGCCTCCTCGCCGGAATCCGGCTCGTCGTCGCGGACGTCGTCTCGTCGCGAAGCACCCGACCGCAACTTGGCCTTGGAACTGGTGCGGGTCACCGAAGCCGGCGCCATGGCCGCCGGCCGCTGGGTGGGCCGCGGCGACAAGGAAGGCGGTGACGGCGCGGCCGTCGACGCGATGCGTGAACTGGTGAACTCGGTCTCGATGCGGGGCGTGGTCGTCATCGGGGAAGGCGAGAAGGATCAGGCGCCGATGCTTTACAACGGCGAGCAGGTCGGCAACGGCGACGGCCCGGAGGTCGACTTCGCGGTGGACCCCATCGACGGGACCACGCTGATGAGCAAGGGTATGACCAACGCCATCTCGGTGCTGGCGGTGGCCGATCGCGGCGCGATGTTCGACCCGTCGGCGGTCTTCTACATGAACAAGATCGCCGTGGGGCCCGAAGCAGCGCACGTGCTGGACATCACCGCCCCGATCGCCGACAACATTCGGGCGGTCGCCAAGGCCAAGGATCTCTCGGTCCGCGACATGACGGTGTGCATCCTGGAACGGCCGCGGCATGAACAACTGATTCAAGATGTCCGCGCCACTGGGGCGCGGATCCGGTTGATCACCGACGGTGATGTGGCCGGCGCGATCTCCGCCTGCCGGCCGAACTCCGGCACCGACATGCTGGCCGGTATCGGCGGCACCCCAGAGGGCATCATCGCCGCGGCGGCGATCCGCTGCATGGGCGGGGCGATCCAGGCGCAGCTCGCTCCCAAGGACGACGACGAACGCCAGAAGGCCATCGACGCCGGCTATGACGTCGACCAGGTGTTGACGACCGAAGACCTGGTAGCGGGTGAGAACGTGTTCTTCTGCGCCACCGGCGTCACCGATGGGGACCTGCTCAAGGGTGTGCGCTACTACCCCGGCGGCTGCACCACCCAGTCCATCGTGATGCGCTCGAAGTCCGGCACCGTGCGCATGATCGAGGCCTACCACCGGCTTTCGAAGCTCAACGAGTACTCCGCCATCGACTTCACCGGCGATTCCAACGCGCAATATCCGCTGCCGTAACCGATAACCCTAGCGAGGATCACACCTTATGGCCGATAGCGCCGAATACCGTATCGAGCACGACACCATGGGCGAAGTCCGCGTGCCGGCAAAAGCATTGTGGCGCGCGCAAACTCAGCGTGCCGTGGAGAACTTCCCGATCTCGGGCCGCGGACTCGAGCGCACTCAAATCCGGGCGTTGGGCCTGCTCAAGGGTGCGTGCGCGCAAGTGAACAAGGACCTCGGGCTGCTGGCCCCGGAGAAAGCCGACGCGATCATCGCCGCCGCAGCCGAAATCGCCGACGGCCGCCACGACGACCAGTTCCCCATCGACGTCTTCCAGACCGGCTCGGGCACCAGCTCGAACATGAACACCAACGAGGTGATCGCTTCCATCGCCGCCACGGCGACCCCTCCTGTTGACGTGCACCCCAACGACGACGTCAACATGTCGCAGTCGTCCAACGACACCTTCCCGACCGCAACCCACATCGCGGCCACCGAAGCCGCTGTGCGCCACCTCATCCCAGCAATGGAGGTGCTGCATGACGCACTGGGAACCAAGGCGCGGGAGTGGCGCACGGTAGTGAAGTCGGGGCGCACGCACTTGATGGACGCCGTTCCGGTGACACTTGGCCAGGAGTTCTCCGGATACGCCCGCCAGATCGAGGCCGGTATCGAACGGGTCCGGGCTACCCTGCCCCGGCTAGGCGAGCTGGCGATCGGCGGCACCGCGGTGGGCACCGGCCTCAACGCGCCAGACGGCTTCGGCGCCAAGGTAGTCGAGGTACTTGTCAAGCAGACCGGCCTAACCGAACTACGCACCGCGACAAACTCTTTCGAGGCTCAAGCCGCCCGCGACGGGCTGGTCGAGGCGTCCGGAGCGCTGCGAACCATCGCCGTATCGCTGACCAAGATCGCCAACGACATCCGCTGGATGGGAAGCGGACCGCTGACCGGCCTGGCCGAAATTCAGCTTCCCGATCTGCAGCCAGGCAGCTCAATCATGCCGGGCAAAGTGAACCCCGTTATCCCCGAAGCCGTTACCCAGGTCGCCGCTCAGGTAATCGGCAACGACGCCGCGATCGCCTGGGGTGGCGCGAACGGTGCCTTCGAACTGAACGTCTACATCCCGATGATGGCCCGCAACATACTCGAATCGTTCAAGCTGCTGACCAATGTGTCGCGGTTGTTCGCCGAGCGGTGCATCACCGGACTGTCTGCCAACGTCGAGCGGCTGCGGGAACTTGCCGAGTCATCACCGTCGATCGTCACGCCCCTCAACTCGGCAATCGGCTACGAGGAAGCGGCCGCGGTGGCCAAGGAAGCGCTCAAAGAACGAAAGACCATCCGACAAGCCGTGATCGACCGCGGCCTGATCGGCGACAAGCTGTCGATCGAGGAACTGGACCGCCGACTCGACGTGTTGGCGATGACCAAGGTGGACGAAGGCTAGGGATCGTCACGGCTTTGGCGACGTTCCTTGTGCCCGCCTACGAGCGATTCCGCCTTAGCAATCGCTCGTAGGCGGGCAAATAGTATGTCTGCTCTCCGCAGAGACTTCGGTGGCAGATGTGACCGTGCCGCTTCGCGGCTAGGCGCCGTTGTTGGGCCCGCCCGAATTCTGGCCCGGGATATCGGTGATCGGGAAGTTGGGCATCGGCTTGGGCGACGGCGTGTTGGGCAGCGTCGGTATGTCGCTGGCCGGGATGTCATGCAGGTCGTTGGCCGGTGGTCCGTTCTCGCGACCGCCATAACTACTGCCCGGGCTCCGCGGCCCGAGCAATTGGCTGACTGTCACTAGGTGATAGCCGTTGGCTTTCAGCACCGGAATGAATTGGTACACCAGGTCGACGGTGCTGGAGTAGGTGTCGTGGAACAACACCACCGAGCCGGGCCTGATCTGCGTCATGAGCACCTGCCGGGTAGCGGCCGTATTCGAGTCGTTGATCCAGTCATATGGAATGACGTCCCAGAGGATCTCGGCCTGCCCGAGCTGACCGGCGGCCTGGCGCACCGCGGCGTTGGACAACCCTCCCGCGGGCCGGTACAGCGTCGGCGCGTGGCCGGTGGCGGCCGCGATGGCATCTTTGGCCTTCGCCAATTGGGGCACGATGTCTGCGGACGGAATCGTCGTCATGTTGGGGTGTTCCCAGGTGTGGCTGCCGATTTCCATCCCGGCATCCGCAATGCGTTTGGCGCCCGCGGGGTTGGCCGCCACCTTGTTGCCGATCAAGAAGAACGTGGCCCTGGCGTTGTTGTCCTTGAGGATCTGCAACAGCCGGTCGGTGTAGGGGGTCGGCCCGTCGTCGAAGGTCAGCGCAACGCACTTGACCCGCGAACAATCCACATCGTCGGCGTCGGCCCGTTTCACGTGACCGGTAAGCGCACCGATCACCAGCACTGTCGCGGCAGCAAGCAAACCGAGAACGGTTCGCCAGTATCGCCAGGCCTGGCTGTCGGGTCGTCTCGGCACGCTGGCAGCCTACCGAAACGCTCGATCAACGAGGCGCGGCGATTTCCTCCAACATCTCGGTGACCAGCGCGGCAATCGGCGACCGCTCACTGCGCAGCAAGGTGATGTGCGCGAACAGCGGGTGGCCCTTGAGCTTCTCGATCACCGCGGCCACCCCGTCGTGGCGGCCCACTCGCAGGTTGTCCCGCTGAGCCACGTCATGGGTCAACACCACTCGCGACCCCGCGCCCAGCCGCGACAGCACCGTCAGCAGCACATTGCGCTCCAGCGATTGCGCCTCGTCGACGATCACGAACGAGTCGTGCAGCGAACGCCCCCGGATGTGGGTGAGCGGCAGAACTTCAAGCATGCCGCGCGACAGCACCTCCTCCAGCACCGCCGGGCTGGCCAGACCCTCGAGGGTGTCGAACACCGCCTGCGCCCACGGGCCCATCTTGTCGCTCTCGCTGCCCGGCAAATAACCGAGGTCTTGCCCGCCGACTGCATACAACGGGCGGAAAACCACCACCTTGCGCTGAGTCCGGCGCTCCAACACCGCTTCCAGCCCTGCACACAACGCCAGCGCCGACTTGCCGGTGCCGGCTTTGCCGCCCAGCGACACGATGCCCACCGACTCGTCGAGCAGCAAGTCGAGCGCCACCCGTTGCTCCGCAGACCGGCCACGCAGACCGAACACCTCCCGGTCGCCGCGGACAAGCTGGACACTTTTGTGGGCGTTGACGCGGCCAAGCGCGTGCGAGCTGCCGCCGAGCAGCCGAACCCCGGTGTGGCAGGGCAGATCCCGCGCATCCACCAGGTCGATCTCGCCGTCGGCGAACAACGCGTCGATATCTTCGACGGCAGTCTCGATTTCGGCCATGCCGGTCCATCCGGAGGTGATGACGTCTTGGGCGTGATACTCGTCGGCGGCTAACCCCACCGCACCGGCCTTGACGCGTAGCGGAATGTCTTTGCTGACCAACGTCACCCGCTTGCCTTCGGCGGCGAGGTTGGCCGCGCAACTCAAGATCCGCGAATCGTTGCTCTCGGTACGGAATCCCGCGGGCAACACCGCCGGATCACTGTGGTTAAGCTCGACATGCACCGTACCGCCTTGTGTCCCAACAGGAATGGGCTGATCCAGTCGTCCGTACTCCAGCCGAAGATCGTCGAACAAGCGCAATGCCTGGCGCGCGAACCAACCAAGCTCGTGGTGGTAGCGTTTGGCCTCCAGTTCGCTGATCACAACCAAAGGCACCACGACGTGGTGTTCGGCGAAGCGGGTACACGCCCACGGATCGGACAGCAGCACGGAAGTGTCGAGCACGTACGTCCGAATGGTGTCCTGTGCAACCGCAGACGAATCAGTCACGAAGCGCTCCTGGCGTAACTGCCCGCGCGGCCCCGCGCGGACTGGGCGGGGGCTGCGGCACCAGGACCAGGGCCGGTCCTGCCGTAGTCGTGACCAAAGGCGCCGCTCGGACAGCAGAGCATGTCGCTAGCCATCGACTGCGACGCTACTCTGGTCGCCGCATGCCCGCCGTGCAGGCGCGCCGGTCATTACCCGCCCGGCGACCGATGCGCGCTGCGCAGCGACGCGGGGAGGAGCCGGCCAATTGCGGTCTAGACCAACTGCTGCAGCTGAGGTTCGTTGGCCAGGCCCCATTCGGTGATGCGCTCAGAGATCAGCTGCTTCAGCTGCTCACGGTCGAAAATGCCGGCCTCGGCAACGTTTTGCACCTTGTCTTGGTAGGCGTCGATGTCTCCGCCGACGACGTCGAGCTCAGCTGCCCGGGCGGCAATGGCGGCCACCGTCTCGTCGCGGGTGTACGTCAGGCAGTGCGCCACCAGGTTGGCGAAGAATTCCTCGTGGCGCTCTTCGTCTTTGGCGATCCGGCTCATGAGACCGGCAAGGATGGGCTCCTCAACCTGCGCCGCCAAGTTGCGGCAGAACACCGCCTGGGCACGCTCGGCCAACGCCATGTAGACCAGGGTTTCGACCTGGCTGTAGTGGTCGGCTCGGTAGCCCTTCATCACGTGCTCGACGCGGACCTGCTCGTTGGCTGTTGGGTCGACTTCCCGGGTCACTACGAGGTATTCGCGCAACGCGATGGCGTGTAGTTGCTCCTCGGCGGTCCACCGGCCCAGCCACCGGCCCCACCACTCCTCGAGGATGAAGTGCTCGACGAGCTCGCGGTGACGCCCGGCCATGTTGTCTTTGGTGATCAGCAGGATCTCGCAGGCGTCGGTGATCACCCGGGGCAGGCTCGCTTGCGACGGGTCCCAGTCACGTCCGCCCAGAAGGGCGAAGTTCTCGCCCCGCTCAAATGGCACGTAGTCGTGCGCAAACCAGAGCTCCTCGGTGTTCAGATGGTGGTCCATGAGCTGCTCCACCACCGGCTCGAGTTCCAGGGTCAGTGCATTAGCGACGGGTTTCACTGCCATGAAAGTAACCGTAACCCGGATTCACAGGTTTTTTGAAATCGGGGGTGTCGCGTGTTTAGCCGTCGACCAGCTTCCAGTCTTGCAATCCCTGATAGAGGGGGAACTCCCTGGCCAGGCGGATGACCCGCGCCCGTAGTGCCGGCACGTCCGCCGACTCGCCGGCGGCCAGCGCGGTCCCGATGATGTCGGCGACCTGGCTGAACTCGGCGTCACCGAAACCGCGGGTGGCTAATGCCGACGTCCCCACCCGCAGCCCCGAGGTGACCATCGGCGGGCGGGGGTCGTTGGGAACGGCGTTGCGGTTAACGGTGATTCCGACTTCGTGCAGCAAGTCCTCGGCGGCCTTGCCGTCCAGTGGAGAGTTGCGCAGGTCGACGAGCACCAGGTGGACGTCGGTGCCGCCGCTGACCACTGACACACCGGCCTTGGCGACGTCGGCGGCCAGCAGCCGCTCGGCGATGATCCGCGCACCGGAGAGGGTGCGCTGCTGACGGTCGGCGAACTCGGATGTGCCGGCAATCTTCAGC
The DNA here is from genome assembly GCF_964249325.1 of uncultured Mycobacterium sp. Classification (NCBI taxonomy): domain Bacteria; kingdom Bacillati; phylum Actinomycetota; class Actinomycetes; order Mycobacteriales; family Mycobacteriaceae; genus Mycobacterium; species uncultured Mycobacterium sp. Next base: position 8,834 of record NZ_CAXUCH010000148.1, read on the forward strand.
GAGACCGCCTTGGCGGCGATGACGTGCAGCAGCGGCCCGCCCTGCTGGCCTGGGAACACCGCGGAGTTGATCGCCTTAGCGAACTCCTGCTTGCCGAGGATCAGCCCGGACCGAGCGCCGCCCAGCGTCTTGTGCACGGTGGTGGACACCACGTGCGCATGCGGCACCGGCGACGGGTGAAGGCCCGCCGCCACCAGCCCGGCGAAGTGGGCCATGTCGACCCACAGCGCCGCACCCACCTCGTCGGCAATCGACCGGAAAGCCGCGAAGTCAAGAATCCGCGGGTAGGCCGACCAACCGGCAACGATCACCTTGGGCCGGAACTCACGCGCCTGGGCCCGCACCGCGTCCATGTCAATCAAATGCGTCACCGGGTCGACGCCGTAGAACCCCGTCTCGTAGAGCTTGCCGGAAAAGTTCAGCCGCATCCCGTGGGTCAGGTGCCCGCCGTTGGCCAGGTCCAGGCCGAGCAGCCGCTCCCCCGGCGTCATCAGCGCGTGCAAGATCGCGGCGTTGGCCTGCGCGCCCGAATGCGGTTGCACATTGGCGAACTCGGCGCCGAACAACGCCTTGGCCCGGTCGCGGGCGATGTTCTCCACTACGTCGACGTATTCGCACCCGCCGTAGTAACGCCGGCCCGGCAGGCCCTCGGCGTACTTGTTGGTCAGCACGCTGCCCTGGGCCTGCAGCACCGAGCGCGGCGCGAAGTTCTCGGAGGCAATCATCTCCAAGGTGTCGCGCTGGCGGCCGAGTTCCTTGTCCAGCAGTTCGGCGATATCGGGGTCGACCTCGGCCAACGGGGCCGACATCAAGCAGGTGGCGGCGTCAGGTGCGGCGGTCACGGAGGCCAGTCTGACATGCGGAGCCGCCGAATTGGGGGCCACGTCGGGTCCCGCCATTGGCCCTACAGCGTCAATCCCGGGTACAGCGGGTTGGCGGCCAGCAACTCGGCAGCCGCGGCGCGCACCCGTTCGGCGGTGCCGTCGGCCAGCGTGTACTTCGCCTTCGACGTGCCCACTGGCACGGTGTTCGTCAGCACGTCGGCCACAAGCTCGGCGACCCGGTCGAAGTCGGCGGCGCCGAAACCGCGGGTGGTCAGCGCGGGGGTGCCGAACCGGATGCCGCTCGTGTACCACGCTCCGTTGGGGTCGGCGGGGATGGAGTTGCGGTTGGTGACGACCCCGGCGTCCAGCAGCGCCGATTCGGCCTGCCGCCCGGTCAGCCCAAACGACGTGACGTCCAGCAGCACGATGTGGTTGTCCGTGCCGCCCGTGACCAGCCGTGCGCCACGCCGCAGGAACCCGTCGGCCAGCGTCTGCGCATGCCGAAAGGTGATCTCGCCGCGGTCCAGCAGCCGCAGCGTCTCGCGCAGCCGGCCGGTCAACTCTTCGGCGATCAGCAGCGTCGACCGCGCCGAGTTGGACGGCAATCGCAGCGCGCACGCCACGTCCTCCCGGACCCAGTTGGCGTCGAGCTCGTCCATGGGCTTGCGC
>NZ_CAXUCH010000148.1:10336-10774 GCF_964249325.1 uncultured Mycobacterium sp.
GCCAGTGCCACCGCCTTGGCTGCCATGACATGCGGCAGCGGCCCGCCCAGCACCATGGGGCAGCCCTTGTCGACGGCGTCGGCGTAGTCCCGCTGCGCCAGGATCAGCCCGCCGCGGGGTCCGCGCAGCGACTTGTGCGTGGTGGTGGTGGTGACGTGGGCGTGCGGCACCGGATCCTCGTCGCCGGTGAACACCTTGCCGGCCACCAGCCCAGCGAAGTGGGCCATGTCGACCATCAGGGTGGCGCCCACCTCGTCGGCGATCTCGCGCATGGTGGCGAAGTTAATCCGCCGCGGGTAAGCGGAGTAGCCGGCGACCAGGATCAGCGGCTTGAATTCCCGCGCGGCAGCGGCCACCGCGTCGTAGTCCAGCAGGCCGGATTCCGGGTCGGTGCCGTAGCTGCGCTGGTGAAACATCTTGCCGGAGATGTTCGGCCGG
>NZ_CAXUCH010000149.1:0-7296 GCF_964249325.1 uncultured Mycobacterium sp.
CGGGGCCGCGCCGTGGGGAGCTGGGCGGGCAGGGCCGGGGGGACTTCGGCGCTCGGCCCGTTCATCGGCGGTTGGCTTGTGGACGCCGCATCGTGGCGGTGGGTGTTCTTCTTGAACATTCCTCTGGCCGCGGCGGCGGCGTGGATTGCCTTCCGCCACATCCCTGAATCGCGGGACACCACACCACGGGGGCGAGTGGACATCCCGGGCGCCGCGGCCGTCACCGTGGGCCTCGCCGGAGTGATCTACGCGCTGATCGAAGCACCTTCTCTCGGCTGGACACCGGTCACCGTGATGGCCGCCGTCATCGGCGCGACAGCGCTGGTGGCCTTCCCGCTGATCGAGATGCGCTCCGGTGCACCACTTTTGCCGCTGCAGCTGTTCCGCTCCCGTCAGTTCACCGGCGCGAACCTGACCACCTTGGCCGTTTATGCGGCACTCGGCGGTGCACTCTTTCTGCTCGCCCTGCAGCTGCAGCAGACTCTGCACTACTCGGCGCTGGCCGCCGGGCTAGCCACACTGCCCACGACGATCATCATGCTGGTTGGCTCGCCGTGGGCCGGTGCTCTGGCGGAGCGCACTGGCCCGCGGCTGCCGATGACGATTGGTCCGCTGATTGCTGCCGGCGGTTTGGCGTTGATGGCCCGCATCACACCAGAAGCTTCATATCTAGAAGCGGTATTTCCCGCCGTCGCTGTCTTCGGCGCCGGGCTGGCAATCACGGTCGCCCCGCTTACGGCGGCCGTCCTGGCCGCGGTGTCTGAGAACCGTGCCGGAGCGGCTTCGGGCGCCAACAACGCCGTCGCCCGTCTGGCCGGCCTGCTCGCCATCGCGGTATTGCCGGTGGCCGCCGGTATCGATGCCGGTGCTGGGCAACCCTTGGGCCACGGCTTCGCTATTGCGATGATCATTGCCGCGTTCGTATCCGCGATCGGCGGCATTGTGGCGGCCGGGACCATCCGTACCGGCGCTGAGGTCGCACACCAGGTACTGCCTGGGGTCAACCATGCCTGCCAACACGCCTGTACTGGACATCCCCGGGGGAGCGCAGCAGGCCGCCTATTCTAGCGTCTCTCACAGCGGACAGCTGCGGGGAATCCTGTTGCCATCGAGATGGTTTGGGCTGTCGCCCGGTCAGTTCTGTTCGGCGCCCAGTGTCGCACGCACACCGGGTACGACTTCGTCGGTGAACCGGCGAAGCTGGGTTTCGCTGGTCTCGTCGGGCCGGAAGATCACGGTGTCATACCGCAGGTCGCGGACGAAGTGAGCGATGGTTTCGACCCACCGTTGCGCCGGGCCGACGACGGCATCATTGCCGGTGGGAGCTCCGTCATCGCGACCATCGGTGACAATGCCTGGTAAGTGTGCGAGTCGCCGGATGTCGCGCGGGTCCCTTCCGGCTGCGCGGGCGGCGGCATCGATGCGGTCTTGCGCCTGCCCGCGGTCTTCGTGGGCAAGGTAATTCGGGATCGGGGCAGCCCAGCCGTCGGCGACCCGGCCGGTCAATTCCAGCGCTCGCGGGCCGATGGAGCCGAGCAGATCAAGGCCGGCATCATCCGCAGCGACGGCGAGCGTGACGATGGTGTCGAGTTCTTCGGTCCTCGGCGCGAGCGACACGCCGAATTGCACCTGGTTCATCAGTCCGCTTCCTATTTCCTGCTGGTGGCTACAGAACAAGACCATCATGAATCGGCCGCCAGCGTCGCCCGATCGCTCTAGCATCGGCTTCGTGCCGCAACTGAATACCGCACGGGGACCCATCGATACCACCGATCTCGGCGTCACGCTCATGCACGAGCACGTGTTCGTCATGACCACCGAGGTCGTGCAGAACTACCCGGAAAGCTGGGGCGACGAGGCGAGACGCGAGGCCGACGCGATCGAGCGCCTCAACGAGCTGAAGGCCCGCGGAGTCGACACCATCGTCGACCTGACCGTGATCGGACTGGGCCGCTACATTCCGCGCATCGCTCGCATCGCCCAAGCCACCGAGCTGAACATCGTCGTCGCGACCGGCTTGTACACCTACAACGACGTGCCGTTCTGCTTCCACTATCTCGGCCCGGGAGCGCCGCTGGACGGGCCCGAGATCATGACGGACTTGTTCGTCCGCGACATCGAGCAGGGCATCGCCGACACCGGGGTCAAGGCCGCGATTCTCAAATGCGCCACCGACGAGCCCGGCGTCACCCCCGGGGTGGAGCGGGTGCTGCGCGCCGTCGCGCAGGCCCACAAACGCACCGGTGTGCCGATCTCCACCCATACCCACGCATCTACTCGGCGCGGCCTTGAGCAGCAACGCATCTTCGCCGAGGAAGGCGTCGACCTGACCCGGGTGGTGATCGGCCACTCCGGCGACACCACCGACATCGGCTACCTCGAAGAGCTCATCAACAACGGCTCCTACATCGGCATGGACAGGTTCGGCATCGACGCCTTCCTGCCGTTCGAGGACCGGGTGAACACCGTGGCCCGCATGTGCGAGCGCGGTCACGCCGACAAGATGGTCCTGTCGCACGACGCCAACTGCTTCTTCGACGCGCTGCCCGAAGACCTGCTGCGCGTCGCGGCGCCGAATTGGCATTACCTGCACATCCACAACGATGTGATCCCGGCGCTGAAGGAGCGCGGCGTCACCGACGAGCAGCTACACACCATGCTCGTCGACAACCCGCGCCGCATCTTCGAACGCCAAGGCGCCTACCAATGACACAGGCTGAGCTGGTCCCGCCGATCGGGACCCAGATCTCGCGGCTGGCCGAAATGGCACCCGAGGAACCGGCGGTCACCTGCGACGGACGCACCATCACCCGCGCCGAACTGGACACCTCGACCAACCGGCTGGCCCGGGCCTACGCCGAACGTGGCGTCGGCGTTGGCGATTACGTGACGATTGTGCTGCCGAACTCCGTCGAATGGATACAGGCGGCGGTCGCGTGCTGGAAACTCGGGGCGGTGCCCCAGCCGCTCTCCCCGCGGCTGCCGGACCCGGAATTCGAGGAACTACTGGGGCTGCGGCTGCGGACATTGCTGGTCGGGCGAGAGGATCCCAAAGGTGAAATCCCGAGCGTCCCGCTAGGTTTCACTCCTGATACATCGGATGCCCCGCTGCCGGAAGCAGTTTCGCCGTGCTGGAAGTCGATGGCGTCCGGCGGGAGCACCGGGCGACCTAAGCTCATCGAAGCCGGCGGCGGCAGCCGGATACCGCCCATCATCGGCTATCCGCTGGGCGCACAGGAGGGCGACACCACCCTGGTCTCCGTGCCGCTGACTCACAACACCGGCATCACCACGGCGGTCGTCGCGTTGCTGATGCGACACCACCTGGTGCTGATGAGCCGGTTCGATCCGCACGAGTTTCTTCGCCTGATCACCGAATATCGAGTCACCTTCTTGACGACCGTACCCACGATCATGCAGCGGCTGCTGCCGGTCTACCGTGCCAACCCCGATGCCTACGACCTGTCGTCGATCCGGCGGTTCTGGCATCTCGGCGCGCCATGCCCACCCGCAATCAAACAGGCCTGGATTGACTTGCTAGGACCCGAGAAGGTCTGGGAGCTCTACGGCGGCACCGAACTTCAGGCGTTGACGTTCATCTCCGGCGACCAATGGCTGACCCACCCCGGGTCCGTCGGCGTCGTCGTGGCCGGCCAAATGAAGGTGCTTGACGACGACGGGAGGCCGTGCCCGCCGGGCGTGGTCGGCGAGATCTACATGCGGCCCAGTCCCGGAACACCGCCCACCTATCGCTATGTGGGTGTCTCGGCCAAGACCCGCGACGGCTGGGACTCGCTAGGTGATCTCGGTTACTTCGACGCCGACGGCTACCTCTATTTGTCGGACCGGCGCGTCGACATGTTCACCGTCGGCGGGCGCAACGTCTACCCCGCCGAGATCGAGAATGCGCTGTCAGCGCACCCCGACGTGCTGTCGTGTCTGGTCGTGGGTGTTCCAGATGATGATCTGGGTCAAGTGCCCTATGCCCTTGTCCAAACCAGCGACGGGTCGACGCTGAACGAGCAAGCGGTGCAAGCGTTTCTGCGCGAGCGAATCGCCGCTTACAAAGTGCCGCGCACCGTGGAATTCGTCGATGCGCCGCTGCGCGACGACGCCGGCAAGGCGCGGCGCTCGGCGGTGCGCGCCGATGTCATCACGCGGTTGCAGGCGCGGCAACCCTGCTGACCGGCTCGAGCCCCGGGATATCCCGCGGGTCTTGCCCCGGCTGCGTGCTGCGATGTTCCCAGCGCCGCAACGCTTCTCGGCACGGTGACTCGACGAGCGCGAAGCTCACCGCGGCGATCGCGATGGCGAAGATCAGCGTCAACACCAGCACGACGGGCATCGACCCGGTGAACGCGAATTCCCCGATCACCGGAAACACCATCGCCAGTGCGGCCAGGTGCCACACGAAAATGCCGTAAGACCAGCGGCCCAGTGTCACCATGCCCGCGGTGGCCAGGAACCGGTGCGGGGTGTCGGGCCGGTCCAGCACCAGCGGCGCCACCAGCGCGAAGGCCAGCACCGCGCCCATTGCGGTCTTCACGGCGAACTGCCCGGCGCTGCTGGGCGTCAACCCGGCCGGGCCCGCCAACGGGGATGCGCCGATCAGGAAGGCCGCCATCGCAACGCCGGCCACCAGCAGCCGGCGCCGCGCCAACCAGTGCGGCAGCCCGCGCGGCGTATACAGCCACTCGGCGAGCAGCATGCCCGCGGCGAACCAGGAGAAGAATGCCGGCGGCCAGTTCAGCGGGTTGAGCCCGGGCGTCGCCCCGAACGGAACCCAGCCCCACGCCCAGCTGGCGATCCCGATAGCGGCGATCACCGGCACACGAAGCCGGACCGGGATTCGGCGCGCGAGCAGAGCCAGGATGGGCAGTGCCAGATAGAAGCTGACCTCCACCGACAAGCTCCACATCTGGGTCAAGCCCGCCGTCAACGTGAGCGGGACATAAATCTGGGTGAGCGATAGGTTCGCCAGCCACACCGTCAGGCTGGCGTGGTCGGCGTCAGGCAGCAGGCACAGGATCACAACGACGGCCACCACGTAGCCGGGCATGATGCGCACCACCCGCGAGCGCAGATAGCGACCCGTCGCCGGCGGGGCCCCGAGGCCTCGTGCCGCCGCTGCATGTCCGCGCCACAGCAAAAAACCCGACAGCGCGAAAAACACCGCGACAGCGAAGTCGAAACGGCCGAACAATCGGCCATCGATGCCGCTGGAGTGCCCCGTCTGGAAAGCGACGTGGGTGACGACGACCCCGATGGCCGCACAGGCCCGCATGCCTTCTACGGCCGGCAGAAAGCTGCGGGTTCCACCGACCCGCGGCGCGTCGCTCATGAGCACAGTCTGCCGTGCGGCATCGGGCTGCCCAAGCGGGGTACACCGCAAGTGCTTGCAGCAGGGCTCGGTACATACGCCGCGCCCTTAATGTCTGCTGTTAGGGTCAAACGGGTTTTGCCTCGCTGCTCCCCCGCAAGCGGGAGGTACCCCGGTCGCAGGCCGGTGGGGGCGATCTCGGACCAGAAGGAGGTCACGGCGACGTGAACCGAGCAGTCATGTTGCGGATCGCCGCGTGCGGAATCATGGGTCTCGGGGCTGCTCTGCTGATCGCCGCGTTGCTGCTGTGGACGTACACCACCAGCAGGATCACCAAGATCCCGCTTGACCTCGACACCACATTGATCAGTGACGCAACGGAACCGCGCTCGACCCGGCGTCGATGGCCGGTGACCACTACGTGGTCAACCAGAATGTGCCGCTGGTGTCGCAGCAACAGATCAGCGTCGAGTCACCCGCCAACGCCGATGTGGTCACGCTGCAAGTCGGCAGCACGCTACGGCGCAGCGACAAGCAGAAGGACACCGGGCTCCTGCTGGCGATCGTCGACACCGTCACCCTCAACCGCAAAACGGCGATGGCCGTCTCCGATGAAACTCATCCCGGCGGCTCGGTGCAAAAACCGCGCACCATCAATGACGAGAGCCCGCCCACCAACATCGCGCTCCCGCATGACGGGTTGTCCTACCGGTTTCCGTTTCACACCGAGAAGAAGACGTATCCCTACTTCGACGCGATCGCACAAAAGGCGTACGACGCCAACTATCAGGGCCAAGACGACGTCAACGGGTTGACCACCTACAGGTTCACCCAGAACGTCGGCTACGACGCCGACGGCAAGCTCGTGGATCCAGTCAAATACCCCTCGCTCTACGCCAACGACGACGACGGCAAAGTCACGGCGTCGGCCGCGATGTGGGGTGTGCCCGGCGACAATCCGGACGAAAAAATCACCATGACGCGCTATTACGCGGCGCAGCGGACCTTCTGGGCCGACCCGGTTTCGGGCACGATCGTCAAAGAACAAGAGCACGCAAACCACTACTTCGCCCGCGACCCGCTCAAGCCCGAGGTGACGCTCGCGGACTACAAAGTCACCTCAAACGAGGAAACCATTGAGTCGCAAGTCAACGCGGCCCGCGACGAGCGTGACCGGCTGGCGCTCTGGTCACGGGTTTTGCCCATCACATTCACCGCAGCCGGTCTGATCGCGCTGCTCGGCGGTGCTGTGCTCGGCTGGTTCAGCCTGCGGACCGAGGCCGCGCTGATCGACCCCGGTCTCGACCGAGCCGACCATGGCTTCTTCGGCCGCGAGGACACGGCGGGCGAACCGGTGTCGGGTGCTGAAGCCGAGACCGAGATACTGCCCACGCGCCCCGACTTGCAGGACGAGGGGCCCGCACCGCCCTCTGGTGCGCCCACCGCGGCCGCTCCGCCGCCCGGCGCGCCCACCGCTGGTGCACCTCATCCCGAGTCGAGGCCGGCCGAGTCTGGCCCGACTGATTCGGGTCCGCGCCACTCAGGTCCGCCCGAGCGTCCTTAACCGACTGTGACCCGGACACTCCGCCGGGACCTGCAGTTGTCCGCGCCGGGATACGCCTTGGTGTTGGCCCTGCTGGTGGTGGCACCCGCGTTGGGCTCGGGCTATTTGTTGTTCCGCGACGCGGTGTCCACGCCGCGGTCGTATCTGTCCGATAGCGCGCTCGGATTGGCAGAGTCGGCACCGCGCGCAACGCCACAGGATTTCGCGGTAGCGTTGGCCTCGCATTTGCTCGACGGCGGCGTCGTGGTCAAGGCGCTGCTGGTGCTGGCGTTGTGGCTGGCCGGTTGGGGCACGGCCCGCTTGGCCGCAGTGGTGTTGCCTGAGGCGGGACGGCCCGGCCAGTTAATAGCGCCCACGCTGGCGATCTGGCACCCGTATGTCGCTGAGCGGCTATTGCAGGGGCATTGGCGCC
>NZ_CAXUCH010000149.1:7306-10738 GCF_964249325.1 uncultured Mycobacterium sp.
TGCTTGCCATGGGTTGCGACGACCATGCTCGGGCTGCGGTTCACGGGGGGCCGCCGACGATTCTTTGCGCTGGTCTGTTGGGTGGCCCTAGCCGGATTGACGCCGACCGGGCTGATGCTGGCCGCGATCGTGGCTCTGGTGTGTACGGTGACGCGCGGCTCTGGCTATGGGCGCTGGCTGTGCGTGAGCGCCACGGTAGCGGTCGCCGTGGTGGCGGCGCTGCCATGGTTGACGGCGTCCGCGCTGGGCCCCTCGTGGGGTGTCCGTACCTGGGCTCAAGCTCCGGCGATTGGCGTGTTCGCCGCGCGCGCGGAACCCGGTCTGGGCACCCTGGGGAGCCTGGCCAGCCTCGGGGGGATCTGGAATGCCGAGGCCGTACCGACGTCGCGCACAACGACTTTCGCGATGGTGGCAGCTGCGGCGCTGCTAGCGGTGGTGGTGACGGGTGTGCCGGTGGTGATGCGCCGGGCGGCGGCGGTGCCACTGCTCGTGCTGGCGGCGGCTGCCGTGGTGGTGCCGGCGCTGCTGGCTACCGGGCCGGGCCTGGCGCTGTTGCGTGCGCTGGTCGACGCGGCTCCGGCATTCGCCGTGGTCCGCGACGGCCAGAAGTGGGTGGCGTTGGCAATGCCGGGATATGCACTGGCCGGAGCCGGCGCGGTGGTGAGCCTGCAGCGTTGGCTGCGGCCGGCGGTGACGGCGCTGGCGTGCTGTGTCGTGCTGATAGCAGGCCTGCCCGATCTGTGCTGGGGGGTTGGCGGCAAGGTGCAGCCGGTGCAGTATCCCGTCGGCTGGCGCGCGGTGTCGTCGCTGATCAACCACGACCCCGGCCCGGTGGCGGTATTGCCGGCCGGCACCATGCGGCGCTTCTCCTGGTCGGGTCGGGCACCGGTACTGGACCCGCTGCCCCGCTGGCTGCGCGCCGATGTGCTGACCACCGGTGACCTGACCGTTTCGGGCGTCACCGTTCCCGGCGAAGGCACCCACGCGCGCGCTGTGCAGGCCTTGTTGCTGGCGGGGGTCGATCCCGGCGCGCTGCGCGATGCGGGCGTGGCTTGGCTGGTCGTCGAGTCAGGAACCGCAGGCGACATGGGTGCCGCGGCCCGCACCCTCGACTTGCTGCCTCCGGTCTACCGTGACCATGACCTGGCGCTGTACCGGATCGGCGCCCACCGCGTAAGCACCTTGGCGGACAACAGATTTGCGGTGCTCCTCGCGCATTTGGCGTGGCTAGGATTACTCGTTGGTGGCGCTGTCGGGTCGATCGCCACCGGCTGGCGTCGAACCGGTCTCTTGCCTACACCAGGCCGCTGATGCGCTGTCCGGCGTGCACCGCCTCCAGCACGCCACGCATTGCGTCAGCGCTTTGCCGCCACGAGAATTCACCGCAGCGGATCTGCGCCTTGCCGCCGAGTTCGTCGCGCAATACCGGGTCGGCCAGTAGTTGTTCGAGCCGGTTGACCAGCTCGTCGCGGTCATCGACCAATATCCCGGTCACCCCGTCGACGATGGAGTCGGATAGTCCACCGGAGGACCGGTAGCCGATCGTAGGCACCCCATGCTGGCCAGCCTCGACCACGGCCAGACCCCACCCCTCTTTGCGCGACGGCAACATGTGTACCCAAGACCGTTGCACGACATGATGCTTCGTCACGTCGTCGACATGGCCGTGAAATGTCACCGCGTCGGTGATGCCCAGCCGCGCCGCGTGGCCGACCAGGCGCGCCCGCCACCACCCGCCGCCGACGATGTCGAGATGTAGATCCGGGATGCGTGGCCGCAGCGCCGCCACCGCGTCCAGGGCGTGCTCGATCTGCTTGTGCGGAACCAGCCGCGATAACACGACCACGCGGGGCGAAGCCGCACGTGGCCCGGTCAGGGTCTGCGCCGGCGCCTCGTCAAGCCCGTTGCGCACTACCGCGATCCGCTCATTGCCTACGCCGAGATCGACGAGGTCGCGAGCTGACGGCAGCGATACCGTCACATACTGATTCCGCCGGTACACGCGCGGCGACAGCTTCGACTCGACGAACCAGCCGAGTCGGCCGAGCATCGGACCGGCCACCGGCCACTGCTCGCGGTGGCAATGGTGCACCAGCAGCGCGACTCGCTGGCCGTACAGCAGTCGGGCCAGGAACGGCAAGCCGTTCTGGGTGTCGATCACCACGTCGGGCCGCACCCGCCGCAGCGGCCCTAGCCCCAGCCGGGCGGCAGCCATCGCCAGCAGTGCCCACACGTAGACCGAATACCGGCCGCCGGCACGGCTGATCCGTACACCGTCGATCGCCTCGCCTCGCGGCGCGCCCGGGTAGCGCGCGGTCCGCAGCGTCACGGTCACACCGGAGGCGACCAGCTGGGCGCCGATGCGTTGTAGGTAGGCTTCGCTGCCGCCGCCCTGCGGGTGACCGGTGTCCCGCCAGCACAGCAGCAATACCGCGCTGATACTTCGGGATTGCTGGCCGTTGGGCTCAGGTTGCGCGGCAGACATTGGCTGACAGCCTAACGTGGGCCAGGTGGCGGTTACCGACATCGTCGCTCGGCGGGCGACACTGTCCCGCTCGTTGCGACTGCTGTCGGAGTTTCGCTACGAGCAGTCGGCGCCGGCCCGGTTCTATGGCGCACTGGCCGCCGACACTGTGACGATGGTCGTCGACTTGTGGCACGCCACCCATGCCGGCCCGCTGGCTGGCCGTACGGTGCTCGATGTCGGGGGCGGACCGGGATATTTCGCGGCAGCCTTCGCCGATGCCGGTGCTCACTATCTCGGCGTGGAGCCGGACCCCGCCGAGATGCATGCGCCCGGACCGGCGACCCGCGACGAATCCGGAGTATTTGTACGGGCGTCGGGCATGGCGCTGCCCTTCGCCGACGACAGCGTGGACATTTGCCTGTCGTCCAACGTCGCCGAGCACGTGCCGCGACCCTGGCAACTGGGCAACGAGATGCTGCGGGTGACCAAGCCGGGCGGCCTGGCGCTGCTGTCTTACACCGTGTGGCTGGGCCCATTCGGCGGCCATGAGATGGGCCTGACGCACTACCTCGGGGGGGCTCGCGCCGCAGCACGCTACTCCCGAAAACACGGTCATCCGGCCAAGAACAACTATGGGTCGTCACTTTTTGCGGTGTCGGCAGCCGACGGGCTGAAGTGGGCGGCCAGCACCGGCGCGCTGGTGGCCGCTTTCCCCCGCTACCACCCGCGATGGGCGTGGTGGATGACGTCCGTGCCGGTACTACGTGAGTTTCTGGTGAGCAACTTGATGCTGGTGCTGCGACCACAGTAAGCCGACGATGTCACTTGACTGAAACGTGTTCTCGTTTTGCCGCCGGCTGGGTAGGGTGGCGGGCATGAGCGACAGCCAGAAGACCGAGTACGACAAGCTGTTCATCGGCGGCAAGTGGACAGAACCGTCGACGTCAGACGTGATCGAAGTGCAC
>NZ_CAXUCH010000150.1:0-3407 GCF_964249325.1 uncultured Mycobacterium sp.
GCCCACCACGGCGACTCGCCAGCACAGGCACGGGCCGCCGGCCGGTCGCCGTGGTGGGCCGCGACCCGCGGGCCAGCGGCGAAATGCTGGAAGCCGCGGTGGTCGCCGGGCTGACCAGCGAGGGCGTCACCGCATTGCGGGCCGGGGTGCTGCCCACACCCGCGGTGGCGTATCTGACCAGCGCCTACGACGCCGACTTCGGCGTGATGATCTCCGCGTCCCACAACCCGATGCCCGACAACGGCATCAAAATCTTCGGTCCCGGCGGTCACAAACTCGACGACGCCACCGAAGACGAAATCGAGGAACTGGTCGCGGCCGGGCCCGGGCTGCGCGCGGTCGGCGCAGGCATTGGGCGCGTCGTCGACGCTGACGATGCGCTGGAGCGCTACCTGCGCCACCTCGGCAAGGCCCGCATCGCCCGGCTCGACGGCTTGACCGTCGTCGTCGACTGCGCCCACGGCGCGGCGTCGGTGGCGGCGCCGCGCGCCTACCGGGCAGCCGGTGCCCGCGTCATCGCGATCAACGCCGAACCCAGCGGGCTCAACATCAACGACCGCTGCGGGTCGACGCACCTGGAATCGCTGCGCTCGGCGGTGCTGGCGCACGGCGCGGACCTCGGCTTGGCCCACGACGGCGACGCCGATCGCTGCCTGGCGGTCGACGCCACCGCCGAGGTCGTCGACGGCGACCACATCATGGTGGTACTGGCACTGGCCATGCAGGAGGCTGGCGAACTGGCCGCCAACACCCTGGTCACCACGGTGATGAGCAACCTCGGGCTGCATCTGGCCATGCGGGCGGCCGGCGTCACCGTTCGTAGCACCGGCGTCGGCGACCGCTACGTGCTCGAGGAGCTGCGGGCCGGTGACTACAGCCTCGGCGGCGAGCAATCCGGTCACATCGTCATGCCTGCGCTGGCCACCACCGGCGACGGCATTCTCACCGGCTTGCGGTTGATGTCGCGCATGGCGCGGACCGGCTCGTCGCTGGCGGGCCTGGCGTCGGCGATGCAAACCCTGCCGCAGGTATTGATCAACGTCGAGGTCGCGGACAAGGCCGCCGCGGTGGCAGCGCCGGAGGTGCGGGCCGCGGTGCGCGAGGCCGAGGCCGAACTCGGTGACACCGGCCGAATCCTGTTGCGTCCCTCAGGAACTGAGCAACTTATCCGCGTCATGGTCGAAGCGTCCGATCAAGAGGTCGCTCGCCGGCTCGCGCAGCGCGTCGCGGAATCCGTGACCGCCTAACCGGGAACCGCTCACGCCGTTGGCGCGTCGTAACGGGTATGGACCAAGATTGCCGCACCTGGATCGACGTCGCCGCGGTGCGGTCGGTCGCCAACCGGTTTGACGGCGCGGCGGAGGTTATCGACGACGCCGTCCGAAACAATCTGACGCACTTGGCTTTTAGTGGCGCACGTGCGGGACGCGCACATGCCGCACGCGGTGATGCTCTATGCGGCGCGCTGGATCGCTTGTCGGCGCAGCTGACTCAGTGGTCACGCGCGACGGTCGAGATCGCCGCCGCACTGCGCGCGACCGCCGACCACTACGCCGACGCCGAACTGCGCGCGGCGGCCAGAATCGGGTGACCGGTGGCCGGCCGATTTGACGTCTCGACGCGGCTGGCCGAGGGCCGGGCCGCGGCCGAGCATACCCAGAGCTACGTGTGGGCCTGCCATGTTTTGGGCTACCAGCATCCCGACCTAACCGCGCGTGGGTCTCAGGTACTCGACTGGTACGACAGCGAAGACGGACTCGACCTGTTCGCACTCGACGACGACTGCGCCAACCTGTGGGCAGCGGTTCACCCGATCGAAGAGGCGCTGGCCTTGCAGCGCGCGCAGCTCGCTTATCTGGCCGCGGCGTGGAACGGAGCAGGAGCCGACACTGCGGTGGAATCCCTGCAGCAGCATTGCGATTCAGGCAATGCGGTGGTCGCGGCGATCCGGGCTGCCGCCGAGGGATGCGCGGCTCTGCGCGACAACCTGTGGCAGATGGTCGACGCCAAAGTCGCAGCAGCCATCGACATCGACGACCGCCGGATAACCGAGCGGACGGCTTGGTTGTCGGCCGCGCAGCTGGTGACGACCGGCGCCGGCGAACAATCGGCCGCCCACGAGCTGGTAGAGCGGCAAGTAAAGCCTCACGTGGACAACGACATTCGCACCGACTGGCTCACCGCGATGCGCTCGACCATGGCCTCAGTGGACGCGTCCTACGATACGGTCACCGGCGCGTTGACCGCTGCGCCGGCGGTGTGTTTCCACACCCCCGCCGCTCTCACCGACAGACCGCTACTGGACGAGTTGATCGTGCCGATGGCCAGCGCGCCGATCGAGCCCGCCGCCGCAATTGCGCCACCAGCGCCCGCCGACACCATGCCGGCCGCTGCTATTGCGCCACCATTGCCGCCGACATCGCCGAGCCTGCCGACGGATCTGCTCGACGGTCTGCCGCCCGTGCCGTCGATGTCGGCGTTGGACGCCCCGTTGGCCGATCCCGCCGGCTTGTCAAGCGGCGCCGGCGATCTCGGCGGCCTTGGCGGTGGAGGCGGAGTCGGCGGACTCGGCGGTGGCGGCGGCATCGGCGGCCTCGTCGGTCTGGCTGGCCAGATCGTCGACGCGATCGGTGGTTTGGTCGGTTCTCTGACTGATGGGCTTGCCGGTCCGTCGGGGCTCGAGGATGGCCTGGCCGGTGACGATCCGCTGGGCGACGAACTGGACGCCGATGACCCGGTTGCCGACGCGGACGACACCGACGACGACAAGACCGACGACGAAGACACCGATGAAGCCGCTGCGGCGCCCGACCCCGACTCCGACCAGCAGGAGACCGGCACCGACACCGACCAAGGCGCCGACGACAGCACCCCCGAACCGGCAAACCCGCCACCACCGCAAGACGCCGCTGACCCGCCGCCTGGACAGGACAACGCGGCTTCACCGGCCGAGGAGCCGGCGGGCGCGCCAACACCCGCCGAGCCGGCGCCGCCGAGTCCGCCACCGGAAGGCTCGACCCCGTGCGAGATCGCCGCCGATGCGCTGCCGCAAGCGGGGCAGTGAGGCGTCAGCTCGGCAGCAGCTCTTGTAGCTCCTCGACAAAGCGCACCGATTCGCGGCGGTCAGCGGTGAGCGGGGCCACCAACAGCGTCGTCGCCCCGGCCTCGGCGAAGGCCGCCACGCGCTCAGCGACGAATGCGCGCGGCCCGACCAATGAAATACCGCGCACCAGTTCGTCCGGCACGGCGGCGATCGCCTCGTCCTTGCGCCCGGACAGGTACAGCTCCTGAATCCGGTTCGCCACCTCGCCGAAGCCGTAGCGAGTTGCCAGGTTGTGGTAGAAGTTCCGGGTTTTGGCGCCCATGCCACCGATGTAGAGCGCGAGATGGGGCTTCACGATTTCCCT
>NZ_CAXUCH010000150.1:3417-10726 GCF_964249325.1 uncultured Mycobacterium sp.
GATATAGAGAGCCAACTGCGGTTTGTTCCACGCCAACCGCTCGTCGACGTCGTCGCCGATGGCAAGCGACACGCCGACCATGACGTCTAGTGGACCGAGTTGCGGGTCCCGTTTGGCGTAGCCGGCTTTCAGGGCAGGACCCCACACGGACTCGGCCTTATCCGGATAGAAGAAAATCGGCTGCCAGCCATCGGCGATTTCCGCGGTCAGTTCGACGTTCTTGGGCCCGAGCGCGGCGATCGAGAGTGGAATGCGTTCGCGGACAGGGTGGTTGATGAGATGCAGCGGCTTGCCCAGGCCTGTCCCGCGATCCGCCGGCAGCGGTATCTGGTAGTGCTTCCCGACGTATTCGATTCGTTCGCGCCGCCACACCCGTCGGCAAATGTCCACCACCTCACGAGTGCGGCCCAGCGGCGCGTCGAATTCGACGCCGTGAAACCCCTCGATCACTTGCGGTCCAGAGGTGCCGAGACCCAGGTGGAATCGCCCGTCGGACACGTAGTCCAGCCCGGCAGCGGTCATCGCCAGCAACGTCGGAGTGCGGGTGTAGATGGGCAATATCCCGGAGGCCAACGTGATGGCGCTGGTTTTTGCCGCGAGATAGCCGAGCTGGCTGACTGCGTCGTAGGAATACGCCTCTGCTACCAGCGCGATGTCCACGCCGACTTTCTCCAGCTCGACGAGGTGGTCGACCGCTTCCTTGAAGCCGCCGGAGTAGTTCAGAGTTATCCCGACACGCATCATGACTTTGTAGCACCCGTCTGGTTGGTCGGTGCCCTCACGGTTTGAGCAGCGCGACGATCTTCTCTTCGGGGCTCACCGGTGCTGCTTCTGGCGGCAGGGCTTGGGTCCTGGGCAGTTGCGCTTCCGGATCGGCGAATTCGCGATACTTCTCGTCGCCGCCGAGCGCATAGAGCAGGTAGCCGGCCAGCAGCGCCCGAACCGCCTTCTGCGTCTTGCGGTGTGGGCCGCCAAGACCGAACGCCGTCGCCAGGGTGCGTCCCTCGGCCAGTCCGCGCGGTTTGGCTTTGCTGATCACCCGAGCAGTGGCGCCGGCCCAGGCCTGGGAAAGTTGAAGTGCGTTGGATTGCAACGCCTTCTCGTCTCTGGGCGCGCTGAAAATCACCCCGGGCACCTTCAACGTCGCCGCCGGCTGTTCGGCCGGCGGTTTGGTGACGGTCGGGAAAATCGCCGCAATCGCTTTCGGCTTGTCTGGCATGCCGGCTGCGGCGAATACCGCTGCGGCGCCGCCGAAGCCGTGGCCGACCAGCCCCAGCTTGGTGGGATGCACGCTGATCTCGCCGGGCCCGAGTCGCACCCCAGCGGCGATGTCGAGCGCGGTACCGAGGTCGAAGGCCAGGTTCAGGACCGAGGGAGCCAATCCGCGCTCGGTGTCAGGAGCCGCAGCGACGATGCCCCATGACGCCAGATGCTCCAGTAGGCCGGAGTAGCGGTGAACGCCGGTCAGCCAGTCATGGCCGAACGCAATCCCGGGCAGGTTCAGCCCCGATTCGGGGGTGTACACGACGCCCGGCAACCCGGCAAAAGCGAGGTCACCACGCAAAACACAGTGTGGGCCACGACGAGTGAGAGCGGCGAACAGTTTGCGGGGACGAGCCACGCTTTGACGGTAGCGCACGGCAGATACCCGCTGGATGTACGGCGGGATGAAGACGTAATCGCCGGGACTGGTCGATACCGGGACTTCTCGTTTGCCGTCGTGGAAGACGAAGTCGGGATGGCCGCTGCGGACGAATATCGGTGTTTCCGATTCGCCGTGGTGATGGTTGGCCGAGGCCACCTGCGGGCCGACGTGCGTCTCGCCCATCCACAGCTTCTCGGACCCGACCGCCCGCCCGCTGCTCGCGGGAAATCGATGCATGCCTTCGCTTTGTGCGCTGTCGTAATCGCCTTTCGACGACTTCACATGGCGCACGCCGACGACTTCAGATGGCGCACGCTAACGCGCTATCACCCCGGGCCGCACATAGACCTGAGCCTGGCTCGCAGGCCTAGTCGGCCGGCGTCAACCGCATCATTCGGATTGTCCGGATGCCGTCGGTCCGCTCGGCGTAGTTGGCGTAACCCGGGTAAAGATTGGCGGCGAGTGTAAACAGCCGTTCGCGATCGGCGCCCGTTACTTCCTGTGCGATGAAACGGCCGCCGCGGTCGCCGATGTGCAATTCGCATTCTGGATGGGCAAGCAGGTTGTGGAGCCAACCCGGATGCCGCTGGCCTCCGTAGTTGGAAGCCGTCAGGATGATGGCGTCTCCGTCAGTGAAATATGCCAGGGGAGTTTCGCGACGCCGGCCGCTGCGTGCGCCGGTCGATGTCAAGACGACCATCGGAAGCGCGCCTGCCCCAAGGTTCACGCGACCGCGTGTTGCCCGCATGACTGCCGCGTCCAGCGGGGCTGCAATCGTCCGGTGCACCGCTGCCCCGGGCTTGGTCGCGACCAGGGATAGCAACGCGCGCTTCCATGCCGCACGACGTGCGCGTGGGTCCGCGCGAGGAATCCCGTTAATGGTGTCGTCAGGCATGATCGGGCGATCGTATCCGCTGCAAACCACGCGTCGGCCGCTTTCGGCATCGCGAAGACTTGCCCGCTTTCGGCTCAGGTTTGCACCGGCATCCTTCTGGTCATCAACCGGGGGTGAACAAGTTCGCGCGTGTTGCAGCATCAGCGGTCGCTATCACCTGCGGGTGGGCTTCGCCGCTGTGGGAACGGCAACCGTCGTCGATGCCCAACCCGCGCAGTTCCCGCAGTACCACTGGTGCCCCGGTGACTCCTGGGATCCGAGCTGGGGCAACAACTGGGACCGGGACCGCTGCCACGACGACCACTGGTACGACGGCGATCCGCACGACCTCGAGCACTGGGACGGCACTGACCCATATTCCGGTGGTCGCGGGATCCCGGGCAGTCCCGGCGTCGCCCCTGGTACCCAGCGGCCCCCGGCGGCTGAGTGGCGGGTGCAACGGGCTCGGTGACTCGGTGCGCAGGCAGGAGTAACCGAATGCCTGCACTACCCTGATGGGCTATGTGCGGAATCGTCGGCTACGTCGGGCAGCGCTCTGCCTGCGACGTCGTCGTCGATGCTCTGCGCCGGATGGAGTACCGCGGCTACGACTCGGCCGGCATTGCCCTGCTCGACGGGCACGGCAAGCTCACCGTGCGCCGCCGCGCGGGCCGGTTGTCCAACCTGGAGAAGGCCCTCGCGGAAACCGACCCGGCTGCGCTGAGCGGCAGCACCGGCGTCGGGCACACCCGGTGGGCCACCCACGGACGCCCCACCGACCGCAACGCGCATCCCCACCGCGACGCGGCCGGCAAGATCGCCGTCGTCCACAACGGCATCATCGAGAACTTCCCGGTGCTGCGCCGCGAGCTGGAGGCCGCCGGGGTGGAGTTCGCCAGTGACACCGACACCGAGGTCGCCGTCCACCTGGTGGCGCAGGCTTACCGCCACGGCGAGACCGCCGGCGACTTCGCCGGCTCGGTGCTGGCGGTGTTGCGCCGGCTGGAAGGTCACTTCACGCTGGTGTTCGCCAACGCCGACGAGCCCGGCACCATCGTCGCCGCCCGCCGTTCCACCCCGCTGGTGCTCGGGATCGGCGACGGCGAGATGTTCATCGGATCCGACGTGGCCGCGTTCATCGAGTACACCCGCGAGGCGGTCGAGCTGGGTCAGGACCAGGCGGTGGTGATCACCGCCGACGGCTACCGGATCAGCGACTTTCACGGCAACGACATGACCGGCGATGCCCGCGTTTTTCATATCGACTGGGACCTCTCGGCCGCCGAGAAGGGCGGTTACGAGTACTTCATGCTCAAGGAAATCGCCGAGCAGCCCGCCGCGGTGGCCGACACCCTGCTCGGGCATTTCGTCGACGGCCGCATCCTACTCGACGAACAGCGACTTTCCGACCAGGAGCTGCGCGAGATCGACAAGGTCTTCGTGGTCGCGTGCGGCACCGCATATCACTCCGGGCTGTTGGCGAAGTACGCGATCGAGCACTGGACCCGGCTGCCGGTCGAAGTCGAGCTGGCCAGCGAATTCCGCTATCGCGACCCGGTGCTGGACCGCAGCACGCTGGTGGTGGCGATTTCGCAATCCGGTGAGACCGCCGACACCCTCGAGGCGGTGCGGCACGCCAAAGAGCAGAAGGCCAAGGTGCTCGCGATCTGCAACACCAACGGCTCGCAGATTCCGCGGGAATGCGATGCGGTGCTCTACACCCGCGCCGGCCCAGAGATCGGCGTGGCCTCCACGAAAACGTTTCTGGCGCAGATCGCCGCCAACTATCTGCTCGGGTTGGCGCTGGCGCAGGCGCGTGGCACCAAATACCCCGACGAGGTCGAGCGCGAGTACCGCGAGCTGGAATCCATGCCGGAGCTAGTGGCCCGCGTGCTCACCGGCATGAAGCCGGTGGCCGAGCTGGCCTACCGATTCGCCAAGTCGTCGACCATCCTGTTCCTGGGCCGTCATGTCGGCTACCCGGTGGCGCTGGAAGGCGCATTGAAGCTCAAGGAATTGGCCTACATGCATGCCGAGGGCTTCGCGGCCGGCGAGCTCAAGCATGGGCCGATCGCGCTGATCGAGGACGATCTGCCGGTCATCGTCGTCATGCCGTCACCGAAGAACGCCGCGACGCTGCACGCTAAACTGCTGTCTAACATTCGCGAGATCCAGACCCGCGGCGCGGTCACCATCGTCGTCGCCGAGGAGGGCGACGACACGGTCCGTCCGTTCGCCGATCACCTGATCGAAATCCCTGCAGTGTCAACCCTTTTCCAGCCGTTGCTGTCGACGATCCCGCTGCAGGTGTTCGCTGCTTCGGTGGCACAGGCCCGCGGTTACGATGTCGACAAGCCGCGCAACCTGGCCAAGTCGGTCACCGTCGAATAGCTCCGCGACCCTGCGCGAAACAGAAGCCAGGGTCGTGATTCGAAAGTCACAGCCCTAGCTTCTGACTCGCGTGGGATTGTGGATTTCGTGGCACCTGGGCCGGCGTTCTTCTCCACGATCGTGAACGGAATGTTGTTCGGGGCAGCCGCGGTCGCGATAGTCGGTGATCACCGCCAGCGCAGCTGCGCGTGCGCGCGCCTTGTCCTCCTCGGACATGAAGCCCTGGACCTCATTGAGAAATATCCCGGCAGGCTTGAATTCGCGGATGAATCGCGGGTCACCGGTGATATGGACCAGCGAGAGAAGCGGCGTCGGGATACTGACCTGCTCTAGGGCGGCCGCGATCTCGGCGGTGGGCGTGGTGAACGGTTGGCCGGCTTAGCGGCTGCGCATCAAGCCCGATCCTTCCCCGGTGATTACGCTACTCAGCGTTTCGGAATAGGTCGATACGATACGCGGGACGTCATCACTGATCAAGGACCTATCTTGGGACGGGTATAGGCACGAGGGCGGAGAAGGGTGAGGCGATCGAGGTCACCCGGTATTGCGGTGGCAACGTGGCTGACCGCGGGCTGGCGGTTCGTGCGCAGCGCGCCGCTGACATATCTGTGGTTAGCGGTGTTGCTGATCACCACCGTCATCCAGCATCATCTGAGTCGCCACGAGTTGCATACCTTCCTCGTGCACCGCTCTACCAACATTGCGCATCTGAGCACCGACCCGCTCTACGTGCTGTTCGCCAGCCTGTTCTGGATCGACGGCGGAAAATGGATACCGTGCCTGGTGCTGTTCAGCTTGTTCGTTGCGCCGGCCGAGCGATGGCTGGGCCAAACACGTTGGCTTGCAGTGGGTCTCACTGCGCATGTCGTCGCGACGTACATCAGCGAAGGCCTGTTGTATCTGGCGATCGAACTTCACCTGGAGCCCGAACGGATGGTGCACGTCCGCGACGTCGGTGTCAGCTACTTCATGGTCGGGGTGATGGCGGTATTCACCTACCATGTCGCACCGCCCTGGCGCTGGGTTTACCTAGCCGGTTTGGTCGCGTACTACGGTGCCGGCTTCGTCGCTAACCCCAACTTCACCGGCATCGGTCACTGCGTGGCGATCGCCATCGGGCTGTGCTGTTACCCGCTGGCGCGACGTCGTGACGTCGCGCTGCTGGATCCGGCACGGTGGTTGCAGAGCCGGGCGGCTATCCGCGGGTCGCCGTGACGTAGGCCAGCGACCCGAACGCCGCCTGCTCGTCCTCGTCAGCAGTTTGCACCGAAAAACCATGAGCGACAAACAGATCGGCAGCCCTCGTAGCCGTCGCTTCCCAACCATGGGAATTCAGGTAGTCCACCACGTCCTGACGCTCACCCGGATACCACAGATCGGTCATCTCGACGTCGAAGCCGTGCTCGCGCCAGCGCTCGGTGACCTCCCGCATCCGCTCCACCATCATCGGCACAGCCTGCGCGGCGTTGGCCATGTTCTCGGTGGCCAACCGGCTGAGCGCGGCGCTGAGCGCAGTGATGTTGTCCAGCAACCGATCCTGGGCGTCGGGCGGCAAAAACGGCAGCAGGCCCTCGGCACTCCACGCGGCCGGTTGAGTGGGGTCGAAACCCGCGCCTTTCAGCGCGGCCGCCCAGTCTTGGCGCAGATCGACGGCTACCGCGCGGCGCTCGGCGGTCGGGGTAGCGCCGAGCTCGGCCATCGTTTCGGTCTTGAACTCCACAACCTTCGGCTGGTCGATCTCGTACACGGTGGTTCCGGCCGGCCAGGGCAACCGGTAGGCGCGGGCATCGAGACCGGACGCCAAGATGACCGCCTGACGGATACCGCGCGCGGCGGCGTCGGTGAAGAAGTCGTCGAAGAATCGGGTGCGCACCGCCATCATCTGGCTCATCCGCTGCATCCCCCACTCGCCGTCGTCGTCGACTTCCCGGGGATCCAATTTGCCGCTGACCAGTCGGCTGAAGAAATCCACTCCCACGGCGCGAACCAACGGCTCGGCGAATGGATCGTGGATCAACGGGTTGGGGCCCCGGCTGGCCAAGGCCCGGCCCACCGCGACTCCAGTCGCCGTGGCGCCCACACTGGTGGCGAGATCCCAGGTGTCGTTCTCCGTTCGTGGCACGTCCGCTCCTTCTGCATGGTGCTTAGCTCATTTAACTGACCCGAACGCGACTGTACGCCGCCGAGCCGAACACGCAAGGCGGGCGCGGTTCACGGCATGGCATGGAATCCTGACTGTGATGCGCCACTACTACTCCGTCGAGACGATCCGCGAAGCCGAGGCGCCGCTGTTGGCCAGCCTGCCCGACGGTGCCCTGATGCGGCGCGCGGCATTCGGGCTGGCGACCGCGATCGTCCGGGAGCTGACCACCCGCACCGGCGGGGTGGCCGGCCGTCGG
>NZ_CAXUCH010000151.1:0-10668 GCF_964249325.1 uncultured Mycobacterium sp.
CACATGCACAATTTCGCGTCGACACGACATAAGTTGTGGGATCGCCTTGCGGCCTGGTGCATAACGGTGGCCACCGAGCGGCGAGCGCTCACAGCCGCGTAGAACGCCGCTCAGCGACTGGATGTGAGCCTCGCCGTCGGAGTCGTCGGGTGTCGACGGCGGCTCAGGCGGTGCTGACCGCGCCGCATTTAACCTGCAACGTGCCATTTTTGGACCAATCACGCAGCGGGTGCTTGCGGACCTTGCCGGTGATGGTGCGCGGCAGTCTGGTCACGACGCTCCACTCGGCTGGACGCTTGTGGCGGCTCAGCCGGGCTTCAGCGAAGGCTGCCAGTGCGGCCACGTCGACCTGGGTGTCGGCTGCCGGCAGCACCGCGGCGACAACCCGCTCGCCCAGCCGGGCGTCGGGGGCTGCGAAGATCGCCACTTCCGAGATTGTTTCGTGCGCGGCCAGCGCGTGTTCCACCTCGGCGGGGTAGACGTTGAGACCGCCGCGGACGATCACTTCACGGATGCGCCCACGGAAGGTCAACACGCCGTCGTCGTCCATCGAGCACAGGTCACCGGTGTGCAGCCAGCCCGCGCCGTCGACGGCTGGGTCCAGAGAGCCGTCGGGCCGAAGGTAACCCGACATGATCAGCGGCCCGCGCACGCACAACTCGCCCACTGCGCCGGTCGCAACGAGTCGACCCGCGCGGTCGCAGATCATGTAGTCGCGTCCGGGCAGGCACCGCCCCAGTGTGTGCGTGCGAACGAATGCCAAGTCGCCGGGCGAGCTCGATGTCATTGCCGGGGCTTCGCTTTGTCCGTAGGCCACCATGAACGTGATGTTGAGTCGGCGCTCGACATCGTCGATCAGGCGGGGGTCGACGGCGGTGGCGCCTCCGACAATGGTTCGCACACAAGAGAAATCGGCGGGCGATACTTCGGGCATGGCGAGCAGGTCGATGAGCATGGTGGGCACCAGCCCGATCAATGTCGGGCTCGTCTCGCGGATCGCCCGCAGCAGCATCTTTGGGTCGAAACGCTCAACGATGGTGTAGCCGCCTCCGAATGACAAGGTAGTGATTAGTCCGGTGATCGAGGCACCGACGTGATGCAAGGGCAGCGGGTTGAGCCACTGCTCGCCCGGTTGTGCAGCGTTCGCTCGGCCGTAGATGCGGCCGATGTTCACCGCGACGCGGTGCGACAGGCTGGCGGCCTTGGGTTGGCCGGTGGTGCCCGACGTGTACTGGATGAGAAATTCGTCGTCGGGTCTTACAGTGCACTGCGGTGCCCGGGCGTGCCGAACGGGCGCGCGCACCGCGGCGATGTCGCGGACGGCGGGTTGCGGCGCTAGCGCCTGTCGCAGGGCGCTCATGCGGTCGAGCACCTGCTGATGCCCGAACGACTCGGCGGCCAGGACGACCGCGACCCGCGCGTGTGAAAGCAGGTAGACAGCCTCACTGTCGGTGACCGACGGGCTGATCGGCACCACCGCCAGGCCCGCCAGCGCGCAGGCGTACATGGCGATGACCCACTCCACAGAGTTAGGCGCCACCAGCGCGACTCGCCCACGGTGCGGGTTGAGTTCGCACAACCAGGCCGCCGCACCACACGATCGCGCGTACAGCTCGCTCCAGGTCATCGATTCCATGCCGATGTCGGTGAGCCACATCAGCGCCGCTCGCTCCGGCGTATCGCGAGCATGCCGGGCCAGCGATGCACCGACCGTCTCGGCCGACAACTCGGCCAGATCAACCGCCCGCACGAAGGACACGCCGGGTTTTTCGGGCGTCGCCGGCGCGGGTGCGGCGGCCGCCGAGCCGAACCTCAGCCGAGCCATGGCACTAGGCCGGTAGGGAAGTTGGCGCCACCGGCGCACGGGCGAAGGCATGCAGGTCGGCCGCGCCGCACATGTGGTTGGCCGCGATCCAGCCGAAGACGAACGACGCGCCGATGCTGGCGCCCGCGCCAGGGTAGGTGCGTCCCATGACCGACGCGGTGCAGTTACCCGCTGCATATAGCCCTGGCATCGGCCGGCCGTCGGTGTCGATCACCCGGGCATTTTCGTCGGTCAGCAGCCCGCCGCAGGTGCCGACGTCACCCGGGTAGAGCGCCACGGCGTAAAACGGCGGCCGCTCGACCGGTGCGACGCATGGGTTGGGTCGCACCCGCGGGTCACCATAGTAGCGGTCGTACGCGCGCTCGCCCTTGTGGAAATCGGGGTCTTTGCCTTGCGCTGCAAAGGAATTGAAGCGCTGCACGGTGCGTGCCAGGCCGGCGGCGTCGATGCCGCACCGTGCGGCGAGCTCAT
Organism: uncultured Mycobacterium sp.; assembly: GCF_964249325.1. Classification (NCBI taxonomy): domain Bacteria; kingdom Bacillati; phylum Actinomycetota; class Actinomycetes; order Mycobacteriales; family Mycobacteriaceae; genus Mycobacterium; species uncultured Mycobacterium sp. The sequence continues at coordinate 2,297 of NZ_CAXUCH010000151.1, forward strand.
CGAGCGAGGCGGCTTTGACCATGTATCCGCTGGAGATCCAGCGCCGTGGGGTCAATCCGCCCGGGGCGAAGCCCCACATGTAGCGGCGGCGATGGCGGCTGTCCATGACCCACCAGCTCGGAATCGCTGGTGCCGCCGCGTTTCTGTCATACATCGCCTGGCCGACTTCCATGTAGGACGCAGCTTCGTTGACGTAGCGCTCGCCATTGCCGTCGACCAGGATGCCATGCGGTTTGGACCGCTCATACACGACGTACAGCGGCGAACCATCGGGCAGGACTGAGCTGGGTATCCACCACGCTTCGTCCATCAGATCGGTGGCTGCGCCGTGACGCATCGCGGCTTCGATCACCTCGCCGGTGTCGCCCGGGTTGGCCACGGTCCACGCCGTCGAGGCGGGCTGGCGACCGTATTTCGTTCGCATCGCCTCGTTGTGCGAAAAGCCACCGGCGTCAAGCAGCACGCCGCGCCGGGCCCGGATACGTATGGGGCGCCCTGCGCGCATGGCGCAGACCCCGATGACGCGGCCGTCGCCATCGCGCACGAGGTCTGTGACGGGCGATGATGTCCATACCGGGATATCGGCGCGGATGGCGGCCAGCAGCATCCAGCCCTGCAGGGCCACACCGGATCCGCGCACCGATTGTCGGCGCGCTATGGCCGCGCCAAGTCTGGCGGCAACCTTGGCGGCGGTGCTGACCGCTTTGGCGGTGCGGATGCCCGCCGTCAGCGGGGCGAGTTCCCCGGTGTGGATGGGGATGGCCGGCAGCGTTTCGCTGATACGGAGTCGTTTTTGCCATGGGCCGAGCTGGGTGGTGTCCAACAGCTCAGTCTCAATCGAGCGTCCCCGGGCTTTGCCGCCGGGGCGGTCGTAGTAGTAGTCGGCGTAGCCTTCGCAGTGACGAAACGGAATTCCCTGCCGCTCTAGGAATCGCACCATTGGTCCGATTCCGTCTAGGAAAGCACCCACCCGAGCCGGCGAGGTAGACGGACGGTCATGTCCGACGACGGCGTCGAAATAATGCAGCGCATCGGCGCGGCTGTCTTGGACACCGGCCGCACGTGATACTGGATTATCGGGTAGCCACAGCACTCCTCCCGACATCGCAGTGGAACCGCCGACCACATCGGTCTTTTCCAGTACCAGGACCTGCTGGCCGGCGTCAGCGGCAGCCAGTGCGGCGCACATCGAACCGCCGCCGCTGCCGACCATCACGCAGTCGGTGACAACATCCCAGTCGTCGATCTCGTTGTCTGTCATGGCTCGTCGGTGATCTCCGCTATCAATGTGCCGACCGGATACGTCTCGTCGGGAGAACCGATCAGGCGGATGCGCCCGGCGGCAGGCGACGCGATTTCCTGATCAACCTTGTCAGTTGCCGCCACATACAATGGCGCTCCGATCTCCACACGCTGGCCATCTTCGACCAGCCACTCCGACAAGGTGGCTTCTTCGACGGCCATGCCGAGCTTGGGGATCTTGATCTTGTGAATGAGCGGCACTACATGGCCTTCCGGACCGCGGCTTCGATGCGATCAGCGCTGTACATGTAGGCCTGCTCGAGTACCCGGCTGAACGGCACTGGGCAGTTGCGCGAGCCCACACGCACGACCGGCGCGCGCAGCGAGCCGTGCAGTTCTTCGGCGATGAGGGCCGATACCTGGGCGCCGACGCCGAATTGCTCGACGGCTTCATGGACCACGACCGCGCGCCCGGTCTTGGCCACCGACTCCAGCACGGTGGTCTTGTCCATCGGCGAAATAGTGCGTAGGTCAACGATTTCCACGCTGATGCCCTCGGCGTCGAGCTTGTCGGCCAGGCCAAGGATCTGAGCAACGGGGCGCCCGTAGGTGATCACTGATATGTCACTGCCGGCGCGGGTGATGTTGGCCTGTCCCAACGGGATCCGCAGCCCGGGTTCGGGCGCGGGACCTTTGTCCCAATAGGTGGGCATGGTTTCCAGGAAGATGCAGGGATCGTCATCGAAGATGCACGACAGCAGCAATCCCTTGACCTCTGCCGGCGACGAGCCGGTAACCACTTTCAACCCGGGCACGTGGGCCAGCCAGACTTCCGGCATGTCCGAGTGCTGCCCGCACGAACCCATGCCCGCCCCGCTCATCGTCCTAATGGTCAGCGGCACCGCGGTCTGACCACCCGACATGAAACGGATCTTGGCCGCGTGATTGACGATCTGATCCATGGCGACCGATAGGAAGTTGGCCAGCATGATCTCGGCCACCGGACGCATCCCCGCAATCGCGGCGCCGACCGCACAACCGGCGATGGCCTGCTCACTGATCGGCGTGCTGCGCACCCGCTGCGCCCCGTATTTTGTCGACAGCCCAGCGGTGACCTTGGCCACCCCGCCGCCCTCGCGGTCGGCGATGTCCTCGCCCAGCAGAATCACCGACTCGTCGGCGGCCAAGGCATCGTCCATGGCCATATTCGAGGCCTGCGCGAATGTGATTGTCCGCGTTGTCATACCAACACTTCCTGTGCGTACACGTCGCGACCCAACTCGGCGATGTCGGGATGGTCACTGGCCCGGGCGAACTCGACGGCGTCCTCGATCTGCTCTCGGCATTCCTGTTCGATCCGGGCCAACTCCGGTTCGGTGGCATGGCCGTCGGCCAGCAGGGCTGCTCGCAGCGCAGGAACCGGATCGCGCGCCAACCGTTCGGCATAGATGTGCTCGTCGATGTAGCTGCTGTCGTCACCGAAGAAATGGCCCATGTAGCGGAAAGTCTTCGCCTCCAGCAGCGTCGGCCCCTTGCCGGCCCGGGCACGCTCGATCGCCTCGCCGGCCGCGCTGAACATCTGCGCGGGATCGTTGCCGTCGACCGTCACCCCCGGCATCGCGTATCCGCCCGCCCGGTCGGCGATATTCGCACAACTCGTGCCGTTCGCGTAGGCGGTGTGCTCGGCGTAGCCGTTGTTCTGGCACAGGAATACCACCGGCAGTTTCCACAGCGACGCCAGGTTGAGCGCCTCGTGGAACGCGCCGATATTGCTGGCGCCGTCACCGAAGTTCGCCACTACCACCCGCTGCTCGCCGCGCAGCTGCGCGGCCAGCGCGAGTCCGTTGGCGATGGGCAGGCCGCTACCCACCACGCCGGTGGTCAGCATGACCCCCGTCGCGGGATGGGTGACGTGCATCGGACCACCTTTGCCCTTACAAAAGCCGGTGACTTTTCCGAAGTACTCGGCCATCAGCGGGCGCAGCGGCACTCCTTTGGCAATCTGGTCGTGGATGCCGCGGTAGGTGGTGACCACGTAGTCCTCGGCCCGCAGATTCGCCGCGGTGGCCGCTGCGACGATTTCCTGGCCGCGCGGTGAGTAGTACGACAGCGCGATCTCTCCGGACATCAGCAGCGTGCGGATGCGCTCGTCGGTGAAACTGATCAGCGCCGCGGTTCGGTAGATCCCAAGCAGGTCCTCGGGAGTCGGTGTGCTCATCGGCCGCCGTCCTGCCCGTTGAGGCCGAGATACTCGTGCAGCACCCGGTGGAAGTTCGAAATGGGTCTCTCCTGAACGGGATTCGTTCGTGCACCGGCGAAGCCACGTGATTTCATGCCCTGCTGCACGTGACGCAGGTTCTGGAAGTCCTGCGGCAGAATCCCGCCCCAGTCGTCGTGCTCCTCCCAGCTGGAGAAGAACTGGCGCTCCAGTGGTGGCTCCTTGCCGGGCGCGTAGCGCACCAGCGACCACACATCGAACACGCATGAGTCGGGGTCATCCCCGTTGGGGCGGGCGCGATACCACAACGCTCCGTCCATGAACGGCAACACGATCAGGTTGGGGAACATGTGCCAGTCGATGCCGGCCTTGACGATCTGCTCGAAGGTGATCCCGTCCGGCCAGCCCGCGCCGTCCTCGATCGCGGCCTCGCGCTGAAACATCAGCAGCTGCATCAATACGCTGGCGGGTTCCTCGCCCTCAGGCACGTCGGTCAGCAGCCGCTTGGCGGCCTCGTAATCACGCGTGCTCCAGATCGCGCGCAGTTCGCGTTCCATCTCCTCCATGAACTTGAACAGGCCGTGCCGCAGGTCTTTTGGTACCTCACCGCCCAGCCGCCGCGACGGGAATCCCATCGGCCGGTTGTCGGGTGGATAGGTGGACATAGCGTGCTTGCCGAACGCCTCGCTGACCGTCCAATCGTCTTGGAAGCGCAGCAGTTGTGGATGGGTGGCCGCGACGTGGTAGCCCTCGTTAAACGCCTCCAGCACCACTTTCCAGTTGCACGGCAAAATCACCGACTTGTACCACCGGTAACGCATCTTCTCGAACTCATAGCCGTCGAAAATCTCGGGCACCGGCGCCAGGTAGTCGCGCAGCGGCTCCGGCGAGTCTTGCATCGTGACGAACACGAATCCGCCCCAGGTGTCGACGTGCACGGATTTCAGATGAATGTCGGAGTCCTGCAGGCAGCCGTTGTAGTCGTCGCGGTCGAGGACTTCGCGCGGGCTGCCGTCGAGGTTCCAGCGCCAGCCGTGGAAACGGCAGTAGAAGTGCTTGGCGTTGCCCCAGCCTTCGGTCAACCGGCGGCCGCGGTGCTGGCAAACGTTGTAGTAGGCGGCCACGGTGGCCTCGTCCACCCGGTTGACGATGATCGATTCGTCGGCGATCTCGTAGGTGACGTAGTCGCCGGGGTTGGGGATTTCCTCAAGCCGGCAGGCGACCTGCCAGACGTTCGGCCAGAGCAGTTGCTTTTCCAGCGCAACGTATTTCGCCTCGTAGTAGGGCTCTTTCGGAACGAAGTCGACGCGCACCGCGCCTATTTTTTGTCCTGCGGCGGTGCCCAGGCCGGTTACCGGAACTTCTGTAACGTCCGTCACTTCTACCCCTGCAGTGTTCTAGCTCACATCACTAGTTAGTAATCACTGTATAGTTGGGCTCCCGCCTCGTGTCAATGCCGCTTAGCTGCGGCACTGTGGCAGAGTGCGAGAAGCAGCGCAATAGGCAGGAGGGCAATGCGCGCCGAGCCAGCCGGCCGTACTCCACGCATCCGCCGCAGCGGCGACGAAGTGCGGTCTCGATTGATCGCCGCCGGTCGCGACGTCTTCGCCGAGCGCGGCTACGCCGGGGCGTCGACCAAGGAAATCGCCCGCCGCGCCGAGGTCGGCGAAGTTCTGCTGTTTAGGCACTTCGGCAACAAGGCCGGACTGTTCGACGAGGCCGTGCTGGATCCGTTCGCAAAGTTCGTCGACGAGTGGGTGCACTACTGGGCGCGGCGCGGTCTGCACGGCGAGTCGATCGAGGAGCTCGCCACTGACTACGTGGAGCTGCTCTACGGATTCTTCGAGGACAACCGTCAACTCGTGACCGCACTGCTGTCGGCCCGAGCCCACCACGAGGCGACCGCGGACCGGCTGGAAGAGCTGTTCTCCCGTTTAGAAGCGACCGCGCGCGAGGGCTCGGCCGAATACGGGCTGCCCGTGCGCGATCCGGTGCTCACGGTGCGGCTCACGTTCGGCATGGTGCTCTCGGCTGTGGTGCACGCCGAGCTGTTGTTTGCGGCCGGCGACTCGCTCTCGCGGGAGCGCATCGTCCACGAGGTTGCTTGCTTTCTGCTGCACGGCATTGCCCACCTGCCGGAGCCGCCAGCCCAACCCCGGCGGGTCAGGGGGCGGCGTCGGCGAAACCAGTGAACCCGTAGCGCGCATTTGGCCCCGCAAAACCGTAGTTGACGACTCCGTAATCCACGCCGCCGGTGTTGGCGGTGAAGCGCGCGACGTGATCATCCTGGCGTTCAGCAGGTTGGTGGCAGGGGCGGCTGAGTCGGAGACCGCCATGTCAACGGATTGCGGCTGGTGCCAGGGGAGCCACTGTGCCAGTGCCGCGCGGGTCTTTCGTCATCGCGCAGCTGGGTCGGGTCGACATCTACGGGCTCCCGTTAAAGTCTGGCCGTTGATGCGTGTGACTTTGCGGATTATCACGCCTGACTGCACGAATCCTCGCCGCGGAGTTGAGCTTCCAAGCCACGCAGGTTGAGATACATCCGCTCGCAGATGAGGTCGGGGCCGTCGAACTCGTAGACGGCGATGGCCGGATAGTTGACCGTTGCACCAGTGGGCGGGATTCCGTTGTACTCGCCGTCGTGGCGGCCAGTGATGCGGTACTCGACGATGACGGCGTCCTCGGTGTGGTGGATCTTGTCGGCGACGTAGGTGATCGACGGCAGGGAGGTGCCGAACGAGGCGATGAGGTCGCGAACCGGCTCTGTACCCTCGATCACCGGCCCCTCGACGGCGCGCAGGTCATATTTGGGCCGGCTGAAGGTTTTCAGTGCGGTCTCGGTGTCGTTGCGGTTCTCGGCGTCAATGTGCCGCACGACAAGGTTTTCCCGGTGGGTGCGAAGTGTTTCGCGGATCTCCGTCATGGCAACCTTCCTTTCGTGCTGACGCGCGGTGTGCAGCCCCCTATGAGAGCGCCACGCCCACCGCTGCGCCGGTTTGCAGGTCGACAACCGCATGACCGAAGCGCTGTAGCGTTTCGGTGATGATGTCTCGGGGCTGGAACGCTTCGGGGTTGGTCAGCCAGGCAAAGTAGCCGTAGGCCATGTGGGCGCGATATAGCTCCCACATTTCGTCGAACGTTGGCGCATCGGCGACGCCCGCCCGAGCCAGGGCTGCCAGATAGTGCCGGACAAGCTCGTGTTCGGTGCGCCGGCGCATGTCGGTGCTCATCGCCGATCCCACCAGGTAAGCGACGTCGAACGCCGGTGACCCCCGGCCGGCGACCTGCCAGTCGCAGAGTGCGGCGTGGCCATGGTCGAAGTAGACGTTGCCAACATGGGCGTCGCCGTGCAGCAGCGTCTTTGGTCCCGCGTCTGAGACTGCGACGAAACCCCAGAACAGGTCCAAGCTTCGGCGGGCGTCATGCAGTTCATCGGGGAGGACCGCGCTGCGCTCGGGCTGGTTGATGAACCCGGCCACAGTGTCGGCTCCCAGCATCGAAAAGTACGCCCGGCCTTTGCTGTCGGGGTCGGCGAAGTGCTCGAGCCACTCAGCGCTCGACAGCCACTCGCTGTTCCACCGGCCGGCATGCAGCAGTGCGAGGTTTTCCAGCGCGCGAGACACTTCGGCGACGGTCAGCGGCGTGCGCGCCGAACAGAACCGCACGGATGGCCGGTTCAGGTCTTCCATCAGAATCGCGCCGAAGCCCTCGTCGTCGACGTCGGACCAGTACACACGTGGAGCGCGTACCTTGCTGTGTGACAGCTCATCTCGGAAGAATCGGGCCTCGGTGGCATAGATTCCGACCGGCGCCATGAAAGCCGCGTGGTCTCCCATGCCGGCCTTGAGGCACATGGTGGCCGGAAGCGGCACCGGGCCGTCGTAGGCGAGCCGAAGCCGGAGCTTCGTCGCAGTACCCCCGATCACTTCGGCGATCGCCACGTCGGTGACGCCTGTTTGAAGAACCTGCGATAGCCATTCGCTGGTGATGTCCTCGACCCGCCGGGGCACGTGCGGACTCATCTGACCTCCGATCGGATCGGCAACCGGCCGGTCACCACGGGGTCCCGAACCGTTCGCGGTGGGTCACCTGCGTCGCGGGACGCCGCCGCGGCGGAGCCAGCGGCATGGCGGGCCGGCCGATATAGACGGCGGCCATCGGCGACAGCGTGTCAGGCAGCTGCAGTCGCTCCCGGACCCGATCGACGCCGAACGTCGTCAGCCCTGTGGTCAAGCATGACCCGTAGCCGAGCGCATTGGCAGACAGCAGCAGGTTCTGCACGGCGGGATAGATCGAAGATTGTGCAAAGATCTCCGGCACACGCTGGGTGTCCACGCAGACCACGACCACTACCGGCGCGCTCGCGAACCCGCCTGGGCCCACGGCGAATTCGAGGTCGGCATACATCGCGTCGCTTGTGACGTGCTGACGGGCGTACTCCGAACCACCAGCTTGCCAGGTCTCGGTCCACCAGCGCGCGAGGTCTTCTCGGGTCTGCGCGTCGCGCACCACAATAAAGTGCCAGGGCTGGGTGTTTTCTGCGCTGGGCGCATGCACCGCAGCATCGAGCATCTGCTCGAGGTCCGCGTCGGTCACTTTGCCATCAGGGTCAAACCGACGACACGCCCGCTGCGCGCGTATCACCGAAAACAGCTCAGCCATTGTGGGATACCCCGCTCAGACCTTGGTAGCGCCCATGTCAACCGTCAGCTGGGTGCCGGTCACCGCACGGGACAGATCCGATGCCAGCCAGATCACCGCATCGGAGATGTCACTTGGTTCGGCGGTGGGTAGGTGCGGCAGCACGCTGCCGAATGACATCAGGTAGTTGGGGTGGGCGGGGAGGGTCTTTTCGATGAACGGATCGTCGGCCATCGCCGTCGCAACCGCCCACGGATGGATGGTGTTGACC
>NZ_CAXUCH010000152.1:0-7829 GCF_964249325.1 uncultured Mycobacterium sp.
GACGTAGAACCCGCCGATGCCGGCGCCGCCGGCGCGGATCGACTCGGCGAGCGTCTTGGCGGCCGCCTTGTCGACCGGGTCGTTCGCGGTCCCGAGCCACACCACGAAACAGCGCTGGTTCTGGGCACCCTGCGCACCCTGGCGTGTGTTCGACGCGGCGGGACCGATGACACCGGTCCAGATCTGGCCGTTCGGTTTGCTCGTGTCGGAGAACTTCACCTCGTAATACGATGCGCTGCCTGGCATCCCGTTGGCGCTGAGGGGGGTGCTGTCCTGGTTGATGCGGGTCCCGGGATAGGGCATGAAGAACTCGCCCATGTCCGAGCCGAGCCGGGTCGCGGCCTTAGTGTTGTCGGGTTCGGCACTGGCGTACCGCTTGTGCTCCAACCTGCCCAGCACGATGCGGGTGTCGTTGGCGACCGGCGGCGCTTGGCCCGGCGCGGGCGGTGGCCCTGTCTCCTTGCTAAGCAGTGCCGACCCATAGTCGAGGTGGGTGGCGTCCGATTCCACCCATCCGGCGGGAATGACGTAGCTGAATCCACCCGCGGCGTTGTTGACCCGGCCGGGTTCGGGCGCATTCGGATCGGCCACCGGCGGTGGGGCGTTGGGATCGACTCCCGGCGGCCCTGCGACCGGGTCAGCGGCCGGAGGTGCAGCGTTGGGACCAGCCGGCCCCGGCGCGGCGTCTGGTGCTGGGTTCGTGCCGGCCGGCGGCGGCGCCGCAGCGGTGTTGGGCGGCGGGGCTGGCGGCGGATCGGCGACCGCGGTTGTTGTGGGCATTGTAAATGTGATGGCGCCGGCACCGGTCATCGCAGCGATCGCCAGCGTCGCCGTGATGCCCTTGCGGCGTGTTTGGTTGGCATCCCCCTGCTTCATGGCCAAAAACCTACCGTGTTACCTCCGTGACGCAAGTGCGTTCGGCTGAGAAATGTAATCTCGCGTTGCATTGCGACAAGGCGTGAAGCCGCCCTGCCGATGCTGTCTCGGGTAAGCCGGTCGGGCCTCGTCAGCCAACGGAATCGCGGCCAGGCGCCGGGCGTGTCGGGTGCAGCGCCACCTCCTGCGCCTTGACCGAAAACCAGACGCGCTGTCCCGGCGTCAGCGATAGTTCCGCGGCGGCGTCGACGGTGATGTCGGCGGCTAGCCCCGGCGCGCCGTCGGACTGCTCAGATCCGCGCACGCGCACCGCCGGGCCACGCGAATCCAGCTCTGCCACGGTCACAGCGACCGTATTTGGGGGGCTGCCATGGGGCGCTTCTGGATACACCGCCACCGCTGTCGGCGCGAATACCGCAACCGCCTGTTGGCCACTGGTCAAATCCTCGCCTGCGGTGCCGTGCCAGACCGCACCTGAGCGCGCATGCAGCGCGCCGTCGGGGCCGAACGTGCCGTTCACCAGGTTTACGCCGGCGATGCGGGCGCCGAAATGGCTGCGCGGCGCGGTCAGCACGTCGGCGACCGGGCCGACTTCGGCCACTCGCCCTGATTCGAGTACCAACACCCGATCGGCCAACGTGTATACGTCCAGCAGGTCATGGGTTATCAGCACAGTGCTTCGCGCATTGCGAGTGATCACGTTGCGCAGCACCGCGCGAACCGCGGCCGCCCCGGCGACATCGAGCCGGGCGAGCGGCTCGTCGAGAAGCAGCACTTCGGGTTCGGCGGCGAGCGCACGCGCGATTGCGACGCGCTGGGCTTGGCCTCCTGAGAGTTGCCGCGGCTTGCGGTCGGCCAACTGTTCGGCATCGACTTCGCGCAGCCAGCGCAGCGCCGACGCCTTGCCCTGCGTGTCCCACAACAGCCGGCGACGGCTTCGCGGCCCGAACGCCACGTTGGCGGCCACGCTCATGTGCGGGAACAGCAACGGATCCTGAAGCAGCAGCCCGACTCGCCGCTCGTGTGTTGCCACGTCGACGCCGGCAGCGGTGTCGGTCAGCACTCGGTCCCCCAGCCGCACCAACCCCACGTCGGGCCGGACCAGCCCGGCGATGACATGCAGCGCGGTGGACTTGCCCGCGCCGTTAGGGCCCAGCACGGCCAGCACCTCGCCGGCCGAAACGGAAAACTGCAGATCCAGGCCGCGAGCGGCCACCACGGCGCGCAACTGCAACTCGCTCATGCCGCCGCGCTGGCTCCCGTCAGCCTGCGGGTGCCGACACCCACCACCACCAGCGCCGCGACCACCACCAGCAGAAGCGACAATGCCACCGCCGCGTCGGCGTCGGTCACCCGCTGCAGGTAGATCTCCAGCGGCAGCGTGCGGGTGACGCCTTGCCGCGAACCGGCGAACGTCAATGTCGCGCCGAACTCCCCTAGTGACCGGGCGAACGCGAGCACCGCTCCAGAAATCAGACCGGGCACCAGCAGCGGCAGCGTCACCCGCCACCACACCGCGCTGGGCCGCGCCCCTAACGTCGCCGCCACCATCTCGTAGTCGGCACCGGCGGTGCGGGCCGCGCCCTCCAACGCGATGACCAGAAACGGCAGTGACACAAACGTTTGCGCCAACACCACAGCGGTGGTGGTGAAAGCAATATGGATACCGGCCGTCTCCAGGTAGCGCCCGAGCAGTCCGAGCCGGCCGAACGCATACAGCAGCGCGATGCCACCGACCACCGGTGGCAGCACCAACGGCAACAACACCAGCGGCCGTAGCAGCCGCACCAGCAGCGCTGTGCTGCGGGCCAACACCAGGGCCATCGGCACGCCCAACAGAATGCACAGCGCAGTGCTGGCGGCCGCAGTCTTGATGCTCAACAACAGCGCTGTCGTCGACGCAGAGCTGGTGACCAACGCCAAGAAATGGGGCCAGTCGACCTTGGCCGCGACCGCCACCAGGGGCAGCACCACGAACGCCATCCCTATCGCGGCGGGCACATAGACCCAGCGCGCCAGACCGGCAGCTGCGCTCAACTCTGACCGTCAGGGCTTGGCGAAGCCGGCCTGCTGCAGGGTTTTCTGACCTGTCTCACTGGTCACCGCGTCGACGAACTTCTGAGCCAGCTGCGACTGAGGCGATTTCCTCAGCACCGCAATGGGATAGACATTGCGCGCGGCCGCTGCTTCGGGGAAGTTGACCGTCGCCACTTTCGAGCCGGCGTTGATTGCATCGGTGACGTAGACCAGCCCAGCGTCGGCCTGGCCGCTGGTGACTTTGTTGAGCACATCGGTCACGCTGGGCTCCTCGCTGGCCGGGCTGATATGCACGCCGGTGTTGCCCTCGATGCGGTGAGTCGCCGCACCGCAGGGCACCGGCCGCTGGCAGACCACCACGGCCAGCCCGCCCTTGCTGAGGTCGGCGAAGGACTGGACATGCTTCGGGTTGCCGGGGGCGGTGACGATGACCAGCGTGTTGGAAGCGAAATTGACCGGCTTGCCGGCCAGCAGGCCGGCCTTGGCGACTTTGTCCATTTGCGCGGTGTCGGCTGAGGCGAAGACGTCGGCGGTGGCACCTTGGGTCAACTGCGTGGCCAGCTCGGAAGATCCGGCGTAGTTGACGTCGACGCTAGCACCGGGATTATCGGTCTTGAACTGCTCACCGATGGTGTCGAAGGTTGGTCTGAGCGAGGCGGCGGCGAATACCACCAGCGGTTTTGGCGCCGGCGGTGACGATTGCGTGGTGGGTGACGTGGACGCTGACTGCGACGGGGACTTCGAGCTGCATCCCGTCAGGACCCCCACCAGGAGTATTGCCAGCCAACCGGTCAACACCCAGATGCGACGCATGGGTGAACCCTAACCCGGCGGCGATCCGGGCGACGTCGGAGTCAAATAGTTATGCAAACGGTGCCAGCGCCGCGCGAGCCGGAGTTTCACCGCTGGCTACTGTCCAGTAACATTTACCGAAACGCCATCACACCGGCGCTGTTCAGCGTCGAACACGAGGAGGTCATGGCAGTGGAGGTGCTGGTCACCGGAGGCGACACCGAGCTGGGTCGCACAGTTGCCGAAAGCTTTCGCGACGCCGGCCACACGGTGACGCTCGCCGGTGCATGCCGCGACGACCTCGAAGTCGCCGCCAAGGAGCTCGACGTGGACGCCATCGTGTGCGACAGCGTCGACCCGGCGAGCCTCGCCGAAGTTCGCGGGCTCTTCCCGCATCACCTGGACACCATCGTCAATGTGCCGGCAGCACGCTGGGACGCCGGCGATCCGCGCGCCTACTCACTGTCTGACCTGGCCGGCGCATGGCGCCACGCCTGGGACATCACTGTGCTGTCTGCGGTACTGACGGTGCAAACTGTGGGAGACCACCTGCGCTCAGGTGGCTCGATCATCGGGGTGGTACCGGACAACCCGCAGCCGGGCAGCGCCGACGCCGCGGTCAAAGCTGCGCTGTCGAACTGGGTCGCCGGCCAGGCCAGCGTGTTCGGCACCCGCGGAATCACGATCAATGCGGTTGCCTCTGGGCGCGGCGCGCAGCCCGGCTACGAGGGACTGACCCGTACGCCGCCACCTGTCGCCGCTGAAATCGCCCGGCTCGCGTTATTTCTGACTACCCCCGCGGCCCGCCACATCACCGGCCAGACGCTGCACGTCAGCCACGGCGCCCTGGCGCATTTCGACTAGCACGCGCACGCGTCACGCTTGCCCGCTACGGTACAAGTGTGGCTATCAGACTGGGACTGCAGATCCCCAACTTCTCCTACGGCACCGGCGTCACTGAACTTTTCCCGACTGTTATCGCGCAGGCTCTGGAAGCCGAATCAGCCGGGTTTGACGCACTTTTCGTCATGGACCACTTTTACCAACTGCCTGCGTTGGGTTCGCCCGATCAGCCCATGCTGGAGGCCTACACCGCGCTGGGCGCCCTCGCGACTGCGACCAATCGCATTCAGTTGGGCGCGTTGGTAACTGGCAACACCTACCGCAACCCGACGCTGCTCGCCAAAATCATCACCACGCTTGACGTGGTGAGCGCCGGCCGGGCGATCCTGGGAATCGGCACGGGCTGGTTCGAACTCGAACATCGTCAACTCGGTTTCGAGTTCGGCACTTTCACCGATCGGTTCAACCGCCTCGAGGAAGCGCTGCAGATCATCGACCCGATGATCAAGGGCGAACGGCCGACGTTCTCCGGCCGGTGGTACCGCACCGAATCAGCGATGGCCGAGCCGCGCTACCGCGACCGCATTCCGATCCTGATCGGTGGCAGCGGCGAAAAGAAGACGTTCTCGATCGCCGCCCGCTACGCCGACCACCTCAACGTCATCGCCGGATTCGACGAGCTGCCAGGCAAGCTTGACGCGCTGGCGAAGCGCTGCAACGAGGTTGGCCGCGACCGATCGACACTGGAAACCAGCATGCTGCTGACCGTGCTGCTCGACGAGAACGTCACCGCCGACGCCATCCCCGCCGAGATGAGCCAGCGGATGGTGGCGGGCGGCCCCGCACAGATCGCCGAGCAGGTCAAGGCGAAGGCCATTGACGCCGGACTCGACGGCCTGATCATCAACATCCCCTTCTACCGGCCCGGTGTCATCGCCGCAGCCGCCGAAGCGTTGCGCCCCGTCGTCGGTTCGTAACTGCCGGCCAGCCACCTCATGTGGCTGATCACACAGGCGTCGACCCGGCCAGCAGACGATGACGCCGACTACGGTGTTAATGAATCGCAGTCGCCGTCAGGAGCAACCCAAAAGTATGAGTGCCCAACCCGAAGCCAGTGCTGCGCCCGGTCGTCGCCACCAGGTCGTCATCATCGGATCCGGATTCGGCGGACTCAACGCGGCCAAGAAGCTCAAGAGGGCCGATGTCGACATCAAGCTGATCGCCCGCACGACCCATCACTTGTTTCAGCCGCTGCTGTACCAGGTTGCGACCGGGATCATCTCCGAAGGCGAGATCGCCCCGCCGACGCGGGTGGTGCTGCGCCGGCAGCGCAACGTGCAAGTGCTGCTGGGCGACGTCACGGGCATCGACCTGGCCGGCAAGTACGTGGTCTCTGAGCTGCTCGGCCACACCTACAAAACGCACTATGACAGCTTGATCGTGGCGGCCGGCGCCGGTCAGTCTTACTTCGGCAACGACCACTTCGCCGAGTTCGCTCCCGGCATGAAGTCGATCGACGACGCGCTGGAGCTGCGCGGCCGAATTATGAGCGCCTTCGAGGCGGCCGAAAGGTCAAATGACCCTGAACGACGCAAGAAGTTGCTGACATTCACTGTGGTCGGGGCCGGACCGACTGGGGTGGAGATGGCCGGGCAGATCGCCGAGCTGGCGGAATACACCCTCAAAGGCGCGTTTCGGCACATCGACCCCACCAAGGCGCGGGTGATCCTGCTCGACGCTGCTCCAGCGGTGCTGCCGCCGATGGGTGAAAAGCTGGGCAAGAAAGCGGCCGCGCGGCTTGAGAAGATGGACGTCGAGATCCAGCTCGGCGCGATGGTTACCGACGTCGACCGCAACGGAATAACCGTTAAGGACTCCGACGGCAAGATCCGGCGCATCGAATCGTCATGCAAAGTGTGGTCGGCCGGCGTTTCGGCCAGCCCACTGGGCCGGGAACTCGCCGAGCAGTCGGGCGCTGAAATCGACCGCGCCGGACGGGTGAAGGTGCTACCCGACCTGACCATCCCGGGCCACCCGAACGTGTTCGTCGTCGGCGACATGGCCGCGGTCGACGGTGTGCCGGGCGTGGCCCAAGGTGCCATCCAGGGCGGCAAGTACGCCGCAAACACGATCAAAGCCGAGCTCGCCGGCGCCGATCCGTCAGCGCGTGAGCCTTTCCAGTATTTCGACAAGGGTTCGATGGCATCGGTATCGCGGTTTTCCGCGGTGGCCAAGATCGGTCCACTGGAGTTCGGCGGCTTCATCGCCTGGCTCGCCTGGCTGGTGCTGCACCTGGTGTATTTGGTCGGCTTCAAGAACCAGGTCACCACGCTGGTGTCGTGGGCGGTGACCTTCCTGAGCAATCGACGCGAGCAGCTCACCATCACGGAACAGCAGGCGTTCGCCCGCACCCGCCTCGAACAGTTGGCGGTGCTCGCCGCCGAGGCGCACCGCGGTGAAACCAAAGTGGCCAGCTAGCGGTCCGGCTGAGGTTCGAGGTTCTGCAGCCGCACCTGCCCGCGGGCGACTGCCCGCTCGTCGGCGTCGGTGATGGTGACCAGCCAGAGTTGCTGACGCCGGCCGCGGTGCACCGGCGTAGTCGTGCCGTACACCGTCCCGGCGCTGATGGCGCGTAGGAAATCGGTGTTGTTGTTAACGCCCACGACCGAGCCGCCGCCGTGCGCGTTCAGCCAGGTCCACGCCGAGACACTGGCCATGCTTTCGATCATCGAGCAGTAGACCCCGCCGTGCACAATGCCCATCGGCTGCAGGAGTTTCGGCTGGATTTCCAGCCGAGCCCGCGCGCCGTCGGGGCTCAATTCGGTGAACACCAGACCGATTTCCGTATCGAACGGGGCGGTGAAATCCGGCGGCAGCACGTGGTCGGGCAGCGGTTGCACGCCCTTGTGTCTACACCATCGGATCACCGATACCGGCGCCCGGATGGGCGGGACACGGGCGAGCCCCGTGCACCCGGCACGGGGCTCGCCGATCGAGTTGACCGGGGGTCACTGCAGCCCTCAGGACACCGCCACGGTCACTGCGTCGCTCGATACGATCAGCATAGGCAAGGCTGCCCTAATGTTGCAAGGTTTGGCCGGGTTTGGCCGCGTCGGCGTCGAAACAGCGGGCCCCGCACCGGCAAACCGAAGTCGACCAGCGCCTCCAGCAGGGCTTGACCGCGGCGCATGCCGGTCAGCTCGCAGGTGCCGGCCAGTTGCGGTACCTGGGTCGCGGGGGGGGGGGCCCCCCCCCCCGCCCCCCGCCGCCCAGGGGGGCCC
>NZ_CAXUCH010000152.1:7839-10577 GCF_964249325.1 uncultured Mycobacterium sp.
CGGCGGTGACGACCGCCGAGCCGACCAGCTGCCACATGGTCGCCACCGGGATCGCACCGCCGCTGACGGTGTGCAGTTTGGCAAACAACGGCGCGAGGCTCCGGTGGCAGCGGTGCGCGACCCAGGTGGCCAACGCGGCTTCGCTCGGCAGCCGCACCACCGGCTCGCGCAGTTCGCGGTCGTCGGGCAACGCGCGCAGCGTCGCGTCGATCACCGCGACCCAGTCGATAGCACCCTCGGCGTCGACGTGTACCCACAGGTTTTCCAAACCGGGATCCCAGGCCCGGCCCTCGAAGACCACAAGAGCCACCACCCGTCCGAGCACGGTGTGTACCAGCGTGGCCGCCAGGTCCCGGGCCGCGGCCCGGCGGTCCATTCCGGCAGCGGCGTCGTCGAACATCACCTGAAGTCGGTCGGTGGTCAGGGCCGACGCCAGTGGCCACCAGCGGCGCCGGGAAACGTCGGCCAGCACCGCGACACCGTAGACGCGCGGGGCGGTCGGATACAGTTCGCGCAGCCGCCGACCCGATTCGTGCAGCGGCAGTGGTCGGTCGATAGTCATCGCCGCGATCAGCGGGTCGTCGCTGATAACAGTCACCACACCTCCCGAAAGGATCAGGTTAGGCTAACCTAATATGCGTTGCTGGAGGTAGTGTTGTGAACGCCGTCACAGCTGCAGGCCGATCTCACCGGCGGGTACCGCGCGGGATCTGGTTTGCCGATCGATCGGTTGTCACCGTGCGGCCATATCGATACGACGGTCGGTAGTAAGCGGGAGTAGTCTGATTGGGTCGCTTTAGGAGATGAAACGAATGGCCAAGCTGACGCGCCTGGGGGATCTGGAACGTGCGGTGATGGACCACTTGTGGTCCGCGCCCGAACCCCAAACTGTTCGCCAAGTCCATGAGGCGTTATCGGCGCAGCGCGACCTGGCCTACACCACTGTGATGACAGTGCTGCAACGGTTGGCCAAGAAGAATTTGGTCTCCCAAATTCGCGACGACCGCGCCCACCGCTACGCACCGATGCACAGCCGCGACGAACTGGTCGCCGGGCTGATGGTCGACGCGCTTGACCAGGCAGCGGACTCGGGTAGCCGGCAGGCGGCGCTGGTGCACTTTGTGGAACGCGTCGGCGCCGACGAGGCCGACGCGCTGCGGCGGGCGCTGGACGAACTAGAGGCCGGCCACCGCAAAACCCCACCTGCTAGCGCGGGCCCCGAGGGCTGAGGGACACTGGCAGCGTGTCCGCGCTGGCCTTCATCATTCTCGCGGCGCTGCTGGTCGGCCCGGTACCGGCCCTGCTGGCCCGCGCCAGGTGGCCGCTGCGGGCCCCGCGGGCCACGGTTGTGCTGTGGCAGGCCATTGCGCTTGCCGCGGTGCTTTCGGCGTTTAGCGCCGGCATCGCAATCGCCAGCCGGCTGCTGATGCCAGGCCCTGACGGGCGGCCCACCGCGAGCCCCCTCGGCGATATCGGGCGACTGGGCTGGCCGTTATGGACGCTGTACGTTGGGGTCTTCGCGGTTACTGTGCTGGTGGGCGCCCGGCTGGCGATCGCGGTGCTGAGAGTGGCCATTGGCACCCGACGACGCCGCGCCCATCACCGGATGCTGGTTGATCTGCTCGGCGCTCGGGCTGGGGCGCCCGCACAGACGGGCGCGCGGGCGCGCGACCTGCGCATCCTATGCGTGGCGCAACCGCTCGCCTACTGTCTGCCCGGGGTGCGTAGCCGCGTGGTGCTCAGCGAAGGGACATTTACCGCCCTCAGTGACGCCGAGGTCGCGGCGATACTCAGCCACGAGCGCGCACACCTGCGGGCGCGGCACGACCTGGTTCTCGAGGGCTTCACCGCGGTGCACGCCGCATTTCCCCGGTTGGTTCGCAGCGCAGGCGCGCTGGACGCAGTACAGCTGCTGGTCGAGCTGCTTGCCGACGACGCTGCGGTGCGCGCCGCCGGCCGCGCTCCCCTGGCCCGGGCGCTGGTGGCGTGCGCATCCGGGCGGACACCGTCGGCAGCGTTGGCCGCGGGCGGTCCCAGCACGCTGGTGCGCGTGCGGCGGCTATCCGGGCGCGGCAATAGCCGGATGCTGGCGGCGGCTGTCTATGCCGCCGCAGCAGCCGTGTTGGTGGTGCCGACAATAGCGCTGGCCATACCCTGGCTCATCGAACTGCAGCGACTGTTCATCGCCTAGCAAGCCGTCTAGCCTGACGGCTGAGGGAATACCTCCCGAGAGCCGAATCCCGCTGTGCCACAGTGATCGGTGAAAGGCTTGACGAAAGCCCCGAGCCGGGAGAGGCAAATAGATGAGCTCGTCGCAATCCACCGCTGGTGTCGGCACCGCACAGATCGGAGTCACCGGCCTGGCGGTGATGGGGTCGAACATCGCCCGCAACTTCGCCCGCCACGGCTACACCGTGGCACTGCACAACCGGACCGTCGCCAAGACCGACGCACTGCTGAAAGAGCACGGCTCTGAGGGCAACTTCGTACGCACCGAGACGATCCCGGAATTCCTTGGCGTACTGGAAAAACCGCGCCGCGTGCTGATCATGGTCAAGGCCGGCGACGCCACCGACGCCGTCATCGGCGAGCTCGCCGACGCGATGGAAGAAGGCGACATCATCATCGATGGGGGCAACGCGCTCTACACCGACACCATCCGCCGCGAGAAGGCGATGGCGCAACGCGGACTGCACTTCGTCGGCGCCGGCATCTCCGGCGGCGAGGAGGGCGCGCTG
>NZ_CAXUCH010000153.1:0-10551 GCF_964249325.1 uncultured Mycobacterium sp.
GGTCTTTAGATCCTCGAGCGGTCGCGACCCGGCCTACCGCCAGCTGGCGGCCATCATCGGCGAGCTGGTCAGCAACGACCAGGACGTACGTCTGGTCCGCTAGGCGGCACCCGCCCGCCAACGCCTGGCAGGAACGTGTTCTAGTTTGCATCATGCTGGACTTCACCCAGGAGAACATCAGCGCCGCGGACGTCGAACGGCTACGCGCAATCTACGAACCGCTGGCCCGCTCGGTCCGCAAACTAGTTGACGCCACCGTGCGGACCCAGGCCACTGCCGACGCCGCGGCCAAGGCCGAGATCGACTCGGCCACCACGCGATTGCGCGCCAAGCAACTCGACGGCACTTCGGTGTGCGCTATCTGGCCAGTGGTGAACGGATGGCGTGGGGTAACGCCGTCATCGGCATTTGCAATCCGTTGGCTCCGCCGTTGGTGGTCAACCACGACCCGTCGGGAAAGGTGTGGTGCGATTTTCACCTCGGCGCGGCGTACGAGGGCCCGCCGGGCCACGTGCACGGGGGAGTGGCCGCCCTCGTACTCGGCCACCAGCTTGGTGAAGCCGCCAGTGACGGTGTCAATCCGCGTTTTACCGGCACCATCAGCCTCCGCTATGTGCGGGCCACCCGCCTGGGCCACCTGCACGCCGAGGCGACGACTTCGCGGGTCGAGGGCGCGAAGACGTTGGCGGTGGGCCATCTCGCCGACGACCAAGGCGTCACCGTCGAAGCCCAGGGTGTGTTCATCTTGCCCAAGTGGCTGCGGGACCAACCCGACCCGCCGGCGCAGCGTTAGGTTCTGCTCATGGAGAAGGTCATCGCCGTGCTGCAGACACCCGGTCCCGACGACGAGTGGTGCGCCCGGCAACGAGGCCCCATCGCCGAGGCCATCCTTGGACTCGGTGTTGCGGGGCTGACCGTCAGCGTTCGAGACAGCGCAGTGCGCGATTCGCTGATGACGCTGACGACACTCGACCCGCCGGTCGCCGCCGTGGTGAGTATGTGGACCCAGCAGTGTTACGGCGATCAGGTTTCCGAAGCGCTGAGCCTGTTGCAGGCCGAGTGCGATCACCTTGCCGCCTACCTGGTCACCGAATCGATCCCGTTGCCGGTGCCGCTCGAAATCGGCATTCGCACAGCTGGTTTGGCTAACGTTGCGCTGCTGCGCCGGCCGACCGACATGGACGAGGAGACGTGGCTGGCCCGATGGCAGCGCGACCACACACCGGTGGCGATCAAAACCCAGGCGACATTCGGCTACACGCAGAACTGGGTGGTGCGCGCCCTTACCCCGGATGCGCCGGCCATCGCCGGCATCGTCGAAGAGTTGTTCCCGGCCGAGGCGATCAGCGACCTGAAAGCTTTCTTCGGGGCCGCCGATGACGACGACTTGCAGCACCGGATCAGCCGGATGGTTGCCAGCACAGCGGCTTTCGGCGCCAACGAGAACATCGACACCGTACCCACCAGCCGCTACGTACTGAAATCACCGTTCGGGTAAGGAGTTCAGCCGTGATACTGCAGATCGACGACCAGAACGGGGTGCGCACCCTCACCCTGAACCGGCCCGAAGCACTCAACGCGTTCAACGAGGCGCTTTACGACGCCACGGCCGAGGCGCTCCTGGCGGCGGCCGAAGATCCCGACATCGCCGTCGTGCTGCTCACCGGCGCTGGGCGCGCCTTCAGCTCCGGCACGGACCTTGGCGAGATGCAGGCGCGTGTCACCGATCCCGACTTCGCCGCAGGAAAATACGGCTTCACCGGGCTGATCGATGCGCTCAGCGGGTTTCCCAAGCCGCTGATCTGCGCGGTCAACGGTGTCGGGCTAGGGATCGGCACCACGATCCTGGGCTACGCCGACCTGGCGTTCATGTCGTCGACCGCGCGGCTGAAGTGCCCGTTTACCAGCTTGGGCGTCGCGCCGGAGGCGGCGTCGTCCTATCTGCTGCCACAGCTGGTCGGCCGGCAAAACGCTGCGTGGCTGTTGATGTCGTCGGAATGGGTCGACGCCGAGGAGGCGCTCCGAATGGGTCTGGTCTGGAAGGTCTGCGAGCCCGCAGCGCTGCTCTCCGAAGCCCGCCGCCATGCCGCAATCCTGGCCTCGCGCCCGATCGCGAGCCTGATGGCGGTCAAGCACACGATTGTCGAACCGATCCGCCCCGAGATCGCGGCGGCCAGCGCGCGGGAGAACGCTCACTTCGCCAAGCTGATCGGCGGGCAAGCCAACGCTGACGCGCTGGCGGATTTCACCAGTCGGCGCGGCAACTGAACAAAGCCGCGCCTCAGCGGGCGGCGCTGGCGTCGAGTCGGCTCGCCGAAGCGATGATTGCCCGCAGCGTGTGGCGGCAACGCCCACAGTCGGCGCCGGCGCCGCATGCGGCGGCCACCTCCTTGGACGTCGATGCGCCCCGTGCGACGATGTCGGACACTGTTTGGCTGGTCGCTCCCACACACAGGCACACGTACATCAGCACACCTCACCACCGGCCGGGTCGAGCGCACTGACGTGGCCGCTCATGCCCTGAAGTGTCGGCGCCGCCGCCGGACCGCGGAAGTCCATATTAGTGGAGTCTAACCTAAGTGGGTTAGTGCAGTCTAACCTAAGTCACTCGCCGGCTCGTCCGGCTCCTCCGCGGGTCGACGCCCGGCACGGGTCGTCGCCGGATAGATTGAACCCGCACGGCGCGGTGGTGCCACAGCCCAGAACCATCCGGACAATGTCGTGCGCACTGTCAAACGTGAACGGCCTTGGAAAAGGGAGCGATCATGCAAGGTGATCCCGATGTCTTGCGCCTGCTCAACGAGCAGCTGACCAGTGAACTCACCGCGATCAATCAGTATTTTCTGCACTCGAAGATGCAGGAAAACTGGGGTTTCACCGAATTGGCTTCACGCACCCGCGCGGAGTCGTTCGACGAGATGCGGCACGCCGAACTGGTCACCGACCGCATCCTGTTGCTCGACGGTTTGCCCAACTATCAGCGCATCGGCTCGCTGCGGGTCGGACAGACGCTCCGCGAACAGTTCGAGAGCGATCTGGCGCTGGAACACGACGTGATCGACCGGCTGAAACCGGCGATCATCTTATGCCGCGAGAAGCAAGACGCCACTACCGCAAACATCTTCGAGAAAATCGTGGCCGACGAGGAAGACCACATCGAATATCTGGAAACGCAGCTGGAGTTGATGGACAAGCTGGGCGAGCAACTGTATGCCGCGCAGTGCGTCGCCCGGCCGCCGACGACCTGACGGACGGCGGCCCTCGTTCGGCAGCGGCCCGGGTGGACGCCGGTTGGCACACGGCAACTGAGAGGCTGCAATGACAGCACCCACGGCGGCGGCGCCCGCCGGGACGGATGCGGTGTCACCCAGCACCCAGATCAGCCCGCAGCGTCGCAACTTCGTGTTCGTGTCGATCCTGCTGGGGATGCTGCTCGCCGCGCTCGACCAGACCATCGTCGCGACCGCGCTGCCGACCATCGTCGCCGACCTGGGCGGGGCGGGCCATCAGTCGTGGGTGGTGACCAGCTATCTGCTGGCCTCGACGATCATCACCGCGCTTGTCGGCAAGTTCGGCGACCTCTTCGGCCGTAAGGCGGTGTTCCAGGCGGCTGTGGTGTTCTTCGTCGCCGGCTCGGTGCTGTGCGGGCTATCGCAGTCGATGATCATGCTGGTACTGTCCCGGGCGCTGCAGGGTATCGGCGGTGGTGGGCTCACGGTGACCGCCACCGCGTTGATCGGCGAGGTCATCCCACTGCGCGAGCGCGGCCGTTACCAGGGCGCCTTGGGCGCGGTGTTCGGTGTGACCACGGTGATCGGTCCGTTGCTCGGCGGCTACTTCACGGACCATCTGACCTGGCGGTGGGCGTTCTGGGTCAATGTGCCGGTTTCGGTGGTGGTCTTCTTCGTCGCCGCCGCGGCCATTCCGGCACTGGCGGGACGCAGCAGGCCGGTCATCGACTACGCCGGGATCCTGCTCGTCGGGTTAGGGGCCGCCGGGCTGACGCTGGCGACGAGTTGGGGCGGCACTACGTACCCGTGGGGCTCGGCGACGATCATCGGGCTGTTCGTCGGCTCGACGGTGTTGCTGGGCGTCTTCGTGTGGGTGGAAAGCCACACGGCACAACCGATTCTGCCGACGAGGCTTTTCGCAAGTCCGGTGTTCACCGTGTGCTGCGTGTTGTCGTTCGTGGTCGGGTTTGCGATGTTGGGCGCACGGACCTTCCTGCCGACGTATATGCAGTTCGTCGACGGCGTCTCGGCGACCACGTCGGGGCTGCGCACGCTGCCGATGGTGGTGGGCATGCTGACCACCTCGATGGGCAGCGGGGTGCTGGTCGGCCGGACCGGCCGCTACAAGATCTTCCCGGTCGCCGGGACTGTGGTGATGGGGGTTGCGTTTTGGCTGATGTCGCGGATGGATCCGTCGACATCGGCACTGCTGCAATCGCTTTACCTCGTGATCCTCGGTGCCGGTATCGGCCTGTGCATGCAGGTGCTGGTCCTCATCGTGCAGAACACGTCGCGGTTCGAAGACCTCGGTGTGGCCACGTCGGGTGTGACCTTTTTCCGCACCATCGGCAGTTCGTTCGGCGCTGCGATATTCGGTTCGCTGTTCACCAACTTCCTGCATAGCCGACTCGGCCCGGCCATCGCGGCAAGCCATGCACCGCCCGCTGCGGCAAGCTCACCGGAGGCTCTGCACCGGCTGCCCCGGCAGCTGGCCGCCCCGATCGTGGACGCGTATGCCGCGTCGCTCACCCAGGTGTTCTTGTGGGCGGTGCCCGTCGCGGTGGTCGGTTTCATCCTGGCGCTATTCCTCAAAGAGGTTCCGCTGAGGGACATTGCTTACCGCGCCGCCGACCTCGGCGACGGGTTCGCCATGCCGACCACCCAGTCGCCGGACGAGATGCTCGAAACAGCGATCGGGCGGCTGCTGCGACGTGGTGACCCGGGGATGCGCCTGCGCAGCATTACCATGCGGCCCGATTGTCAGCTCGACGTCGCCCAGCTGTGGGCGCTGCTGCAAATCCACCGCTATACAAGGGTTTTCGGAAGAGCCCGGCTGACCGAGATCGGCGAGCAGTTCGGTGTGCCGTACGAAGTCATCGAGCCCTCCTTCGGCAGCCTGGTGCGCGCCGGCTACGCAGGGCAGGACGTCGACCGCCTCTGGCTGACTCCGCGCGGTGCCCGGCAGGTCGAGTTCGTCACCACGCTGATCCGGGAGTGGATCGTGGACAAGCTATCTCGCTCACCCAGCTACCAGGGACGGCCAGACCGGGCCCAGGTCGAAGCCGCCCTGGACCGCATTGCACATCGGATCGTCACGCAACGTGATTGGCATGAGGATCGCCGGGATCTGGCCAGCGTCGCCACCGAAAGGCTTCCGCAAGCAACCGCGGGCGTACCATCACGCCATGAGCCGAATCGGAACCTTCGCTGACGACGACCTGGCGGGCTGGATCGAGAAATCGCCCCGGCTCGGCGGCGCGATCGCCGGGTTCAGCGACGCCGTCTACAACCACAGCAGACTGCCACTGCGCACCCGCGAACTGGCGCGAACGGTGATCGCGCACAACAACGAATGCGAAGTCTGCGTCAACGCCCGTGCCGCCGACGGGCCCGCGGACGGTGTGGACGAAGAGCTCTACGAGCACGCCTCGCAGTGGCGGACGTGGCCGGGCTACAGCGAGCAGGAGCGGCTGGCGGCGGAGTTCGCGCACCGATTCGCAACCGAACACACCGTGCTGCGTGACGACGAAGAGTTCTGGGCCCGATGCCGCGAGCACTTCTCCGACGAGCTGCTGGCCGACCTAGCGTTGTCATGTGCATTGTGGCTGGGCATGGGACGCGTGCTGCGGACCCTGGATATCGGGCAGAGCTGCACGCTCACTTTGCCCAGCCGCGCGTGATCTTCCCGGCGTGACCGCCACACCGCTGGCCGCTGCTGCGATCGCTCAGCTCGAAGCAGAAAGGGTCGACGCCGTCATCGGCACCGTGGTCAATCCGGCCGGGCTCACCCACGCCAAAACCGTGCCGATCCGGCGGACCAACACGTTCGCCGACCCGGGGGTGGGGGCCAGCCCGGTCTGGCATGCCTTCGCCATCGACCAAACCGGCATCGCGTTCACCGACGACATCGGCGTGGTCGGCGACCAGCGCATCCGCATCGACCTGTCGGCATTGCGCATCATCGGCGACGGGTTGGCTTGGGCGCCGGGCGCTTTTTTCGAGCAGGACGGCGCACCGGTGCCGGCTTGTAGCCGCGGAACACTGGCCCGCATCGAGGCCGCGCTCGACGAAGCGGGCATCAAAGCCGTGGTCGGCCACGAAATCGAGTTCGTTCTGGTCAATCCCGACGGCAGCCCGCTGCCCTCGACGCTGTGGGCACAGTACGGCTTGGCCGGCTTGCTCGAACATGAGGCGTTCGTGCGCGATGTCGTCGCGACGGGCACCGCATCCGGGGTGGGGATCGAGCAGGTGCACCCCGAATACGGGGTCAACCAGTTCGAGATCTCGTTGACGCCACAAGCGCCGGTCGCCGCAGCCGACCAACTGGTGCTGACCCGGATGATCGTGGGCCGGGTTGCTCGCCGCTACGGGCTGCGGGTGAGTTTGTCACCGGCGCCGTTTGTCGACGGTCCCGGATCGGGTGCGCATCAGCATTTTTCGTTGGCCACATCGGACGGGCCACTTTTCTCGGAGGGCACCGGCGTGCGGGGGATGACACCAGCCGGTGAAAGCGCCGTTGCGGGCCTGCTCCGCGGGCTACCCGAAGCTCAGAGCATCCTGTGCGGGTCGATCGTGTCGGGTTTGCGCACGCGGCCCGGCAACTGGGCCGGGGCGTATGCGTGCTGGGGCACCGAAAACCGGGAAGCGGCAGTTCGTTTCGTCAGTGCCGGGCCCGCCAATCCGTACGGCGGCAACGTCGAAGTCAAGGTGATCGATGCGCCGGCGAACCCGTACTTCGCCTCGGCCGCGATCCTCGGCTTGGCGCTTGAGGGAATCCAGCAGCAAGCCGAGCTGCCAAGCGAGACAACTGTGGACCCGGCGGCACCGTCCGGCCGCGATCGGGCAGGCATCGTGCGGCTAACCGATAGCCAGGCGAAAGCTACTGCGGCGCTTGATGGTTCGCAACGACTACGGGGGATTCTCGGCGATGCCGCGGTCGACGTGCTGGTGGCGGTGCGCCGTTTCGAGCATGAGCACTACGGCGACCTGAGCCCGGAAGAACTGACCGAAAAGTTCCGGATGTCCTGGAGCGTATAAGCGTGCCGACGGCTGCTGGATTAGCGCAACACATCGCCGACGTGCCGCTGATCGATCAGCACGTCCACGGTTGCTGGCTGACAGCCGGCGACCGCCAGCGGTTCGAAAACGCGCTCAACGAGGCCAACGCTGAAGCGATCACCTACGCGGGATTCGACTCGCAACTCGGGTTCGCCGTGCGTGCACATTGCGCGCCGCTGCTGGGGCTCCCGAGACACGTTGATGCTGAAACTTATTGGCAACGCCGCAGCGAGCTCACCGAGGCCGAGCTGGCCCGCCTTTTCCTGCGCCAAGCCAACGTCACCGACTGGCTGGTGGACACCGGCTTGGCCGACGGCATTGCCGGCGTCCAAGGACTCGCTGAGCTCTCCGGCGGGCGCGCTCATGAGGTGGTCCGTCTCGAGCAGGTAGCCGAGCAAGCGGCGCAGGCATCCGGCGACTACGCATCGGCCTTTGAAGAGATCCTGCACGCCCGCGCCGCCACCGCGGTCGGCACCAAATCGATCCTGGCCTACCGGGGCGGCCTCGACGGCGATCTGAGCGACCCGCCCGCTGAACAGGTCGCGGAGGCCGCCGCAAACTGGCGCGACAGCGGCGGAGTGCGGCTGCGAGACCGGGTCTTGCTGCGTTTCGGGCTGCACCAGGCGCTGCGGCTGGGCAAACCGCTGCAATTCCACGTCGGGCTCGGTGATCGCGACTGTGACCTGCACAAGACCAATCCGCTGTATCTGCTCGACTTTCTGCGGCAGTCCCGGGATACCCCCGTCGTGCTGCTGCACTGCTATCCCTACGAGCGCGAAGCCGGCTATCTGGCGCAGGCGTTCAACAACGTCTACCTCGACGGCGGGTTGAGCATCAATTTCCTGGGAGCGCGGGGGCCCGCGTTCGTCGCCCGGCTGCTGGAATTGGCACCGTTCGCCAAGATCGTGTATTCCTCGGACGGCTTCGGCCCGGCCGAGTTGCACTTTCTCGGTGCGTCCTTGTGGCGCAACGGCATTCAGCGCGCACTACAGGAGTTCGTCGACGCCGGGGATTGGAGTGAGGCCGACGCCACCCGAGTCGTCGACCTGATCGCCCGCGACAACGCGGCGCGCATCTACCGCGTTTGACGGAAAGGTGGCGCCGGGGTATACCGGCGGCTATGGCGACCGTGGGCGGCATCCTGGACTGGGCCCGCAAACAAGTCGCGTCGCGGGTGCCGAAAGCAGACCTCGACCAGCGGGATCCCGACTACATCCGCGATCAGCTGCCCGGAACGTGGCTGCTCGCGTCGCTGTACTTCAGGGCCGACGTGCGCGGACTGGACCGCATTCCCGCCGAGGGACCGGTGCTGCTTGTCGGCAACCACAGCGGTGGCAACGTGCCGCCCGATACGTTTGTGTTCACGTTGGCGTTCTGCTCATATTTCGGGGTCGAGCGGCCCTTCTATCAATTGGCGCACAACCTCGTCGTCTCTGCACCGCCGTTGGGCTGGTTGCGCAAGTTCGGCACGGTAGCCGCCAGCCACGAGAACGCCAGGATGGCATTGGAGTCCGGCGCCGCGTTGTTGGTGTACCCCGGTGGCGACTATGAAGTCTTCCGGCCGTCGTGGGAGCGTCACAAGGTCGATTTCGGCGGCCGCAGGGGCTACGTGCGGCTGGCCCGGGAAGCCGGTGTGCCGATCGTGCCGGTCGCCAGCGTCGGCGGCCAGGAAACCGCGCTGTTTGTCACCCGCGGACAGTGGCTGGCCAAGCTGCTGATGACCGACAAGACGCTGCGGCTCAAAAGCGTTCCGATATCGCTGGCGCTGCCGTGGGGGCTGAACATCAGCGACCTGGCCGGGCACATTCCGCTGCCCGCCAAGATCGCGATCGAAGTGCAGGACCCCATCGAAGTCGACGGCGATGACCGCGCGGTGCACGACAAAGTGCTGGGCAGCCTGCAGGCCGGCGTGGACAGGCTGGCCGCCCAACGTCGATTCCCGGTGATCGGCTGATGCGCGTCGAACGCCGCTGCGTGATCGACGCGGACCGGGACGCGGTGTGGAAGGTGGTCAGCGACCCCGACCGCTACCCCGAGTTCATGACCAGTCTCGAGCGCTGGCAGGCCGCCAACGAGCGGCCTCCGGGCGTGGGGGCGCGCTACACGGTGCATTGGAAGATCGGCTCGGTACCGGTCGGCGGCCTGGTCGAGGTGGTCGAGTTCGACGACGCCCGCGACCTGGCTTGGGTCGGGATCACCGGCATCAGCCTGCGCGGCCGCATCCGGCTGCGCGATGGAGGGGACGGCCGGACAAGAGTCACTTTCCGGCTGTCGTATCAGGCGCCCGGTGGAATTCTCGGGTACATCGCCGACCGGGTGGCGGTGCGTCAGGTGGGACGCAACCTGACGCAGACGCTGAAACGGCTCAAGGCGCTCGTCGAGTCCGAGCGCTGACCGGCGCTTAGATCAACCCGGTCACGTCGAACACCCATGACGTGTCCGCTTTGGACAGATTCTCCATCCAGGACGGCGGCGCGTGGTTGGCGATCGCACCGAAATCCCAATAGTCCTTCCATAGCTCGGAGTAAGCGCAGTGCTCTGACCTGCGGAAGCGAGGTAAATCGCGTGCGCTGTGGCGTCTACTATCTGGACTTCAGCAATCGGGCGGCGGCAATGTGCTGGCCGCAGGCCGACGCACGGAAACGCGCTCACAACCTGCTGACCGCAGCCGACGAGCCGGAGACGCTGTCCGGGTATGACGGCGGCGCAAGCGTGAGCACGGCGCTGCCTCCCTTATTGCCCCGTAGACCCACGAAACCAGCCCCGCCCATCAATGGGACCGCTCTGGCCCGTTTGGGCGGCGGTGGCCAGTCCCATCGCCGCTTCGGATTCCCAGTTAAATCGCCTGCGCGAACAAGCACACCGTGATTACGCTGCCTCTTGGGGAGAGTCCTATGAGCGCCATTAAGAATTCTGGTGTCGCTGCATTTGCTGGGGTATTGGCGGTGTCGATAGCCGCGTGTGGCACGAGCACGGATACCCAGTTCGTCCACAGCGAGACCATTAGCAAGTCGACTTTCAAGGGCACTTGGCCGTTCGTACCTGATTCGGGTGTGCTCGCCTGCGACTCGTCCAAGGGCGACGCCGTTACCTTCACGCCGACCGGCAGTACGACCACTTATGCCGAGAACGCACCCGCGAAGGGATGGGCCCCCAAGGAGGGGTGGGCAACAAACGATGAGCACATCTGGCTGACTGCTGATGGCCGCCAAGACGACACGCCGGGCGTATGTTCGGAGGCATTCAGGGTGACCACGTGGGG
>NZ_CAXUCH010000154.1:0-10448 GCF_964249325.1 uncultured Mycobacterium sp.
GCGAACGCGCGTCGCCGGCGCCGGTCGGATCGACCACCCGCACGTTCGACAACGGAAAGAGCTGGGTGCCGCCACCCCAGACGGCCAGATCGCCGGCGCCGGGTATGGCCACCGCGACCAGATCGGGTCCGGTGTCGAGCAATCGCCGAGCCCAGTCCGTTGCGGTGTGCCCCGAGTCGACAGGTTCACCGGCCATCAGCTCGGCTTCCTTGGCGGGTAATCGCCGACCACTCCGATCAGCGCGACAGGCACCCCGAGCTGGGCGAGACCGACAGCCTGATTGGCACCCTTGGCACCTAGCAGTTCGCGCCGCTCCACGACTGGCGCGGATCCACCGCTCTAGGGTAATTCAGCGCAACGCAGCACCAGATCACGGCCGATCTGACCGACCACTACGACACTCATGGTGTCTGAGTGCCCGTCGTCGGCTAAGTCGACGCGCGGCAATCAGACCAACGTCTCAGTGGTTAGGCGGCCAGGTCGTCGCCGCCTTCGGCACCAAGCGCCTTGGGACGCTTGCTGCGACGCCAGCCCCGCACGGTGGCGATCGCGGTCTTCAGCCCGCGCCGGCGCCCGGTGGACGGATCGGTGCGGCCGAAGCCCTCGAGGCCCACGAACATTTGCTCGCTGCGGGTCTCCGGGGCATTGTCGGCGGTGTCGCGCAGGTACTTGTTCGGCAGCGACAGCTTGGCGATCGTCCGCCACGTCTTGCCGTACTGCACCAGGAACGGGCCGGTCGTGTACGGCAGATCGTACTTGTCGCAGATCTCGCGCACCCGCACCGAGATCTCGGCGAGCCGGTTGCTCGGCAGATCGGGATACAAGTGGTGTTCGATCTGGTGGCACAGGTTGCCGCTCATGAACCGCAGCACCGGCCCGGCGTCGAAGTTGGCACTGCCCAGCATCTGGCGCAGATACCACTGGCCTTTGGACTCGCCGGCCATGTCGGTCTTGGTGAACTTTTCGGCTCCGTCGGGGAAATGCCCACAGAAGATCACCGCGTTAGCCCACAGGTTGCGGATCACGTTGGCAGTCGCGTTGGCCTTCAGCGTGGCCATATACGTCGCTTCGGGCGACAAGGACGTCAGCGCCGGGAACGCGACATAGTCCTTGACGAGCTGCCGAGCGGCTTTGCGCCCGAACTCGTTGATCCGAACCCGGGTGTCTTCCGGGGCCGCCCGACCCTTGAAGATCTTGCCGAGTTCCACGTGCTGCAAGCCGACGCCCCATTCGAAGGCGACCGCGAGAATCGTGTTGAACACGACGTTGAATAGGTTGTGGCGCTTCCAGCGCTGGTCGCGGGTGACGCGCAGCATGCCGTAGCCGACATCGTCGTCCATGCCAAGGATGTTGGCGTACTTGTGGTGCACGAAGTTGTGGTTGTACCGCCAGTGCTTGGAGGCCCCGAGGTTGTCCCACTCCCAGGTTGTCGAGTGGATCTCGGGGTCGTTCATCCAGTCCCACTGGCCGTGCATGACGTTGTGGCCGATCTCCATATTCTCGACGATCTTGGCCACGCCCAGCGTTACTGCGCCTGCCCACCACGCCGTGCGTCGCGAGCCGGCGGCCAGGAGCACCCGGCCGGTCACTTCGAGGGCGCGCTGCGCGGCAATGGTGCGGCGGAGGTAGCGGGCGTCTCGCTCGCCGCGGGAGTCTTCGATGTCTTGACGGATGGCGTCCAGTTCGACGGCCAAGTTCTCGATGTCGGCATCCGTGAGATGCGCGAATACCTCGATGTCAGTGACGGCCATACCTTGCCTTCCTGCGGTCGGGGACTCGCTGTCCTACGGTATCGTAACCTACGAAACCGTAAGTTACCAGCGGGTAGCAGCTAAGAATCGCTTAGATATCGAGTACGCAGTCACCCGAAGCTGCCGAAACGCAGGTCTGAACCCGCGTGCCGGGCTCGTGTTCCACGCCGGTCCGCAAGTCGCGGACGTGGCCGTCGACCAGCGGAATCACGCACGATCGGCAGATGCCCATTCGGCATCCGAACGGCATCTGCACACCCGCCCGCTCGCCGGCGTCCATCAACGACGTCGCCGCATCCACCACCGCGGTGCGACCACTCCGGGCGAACGTGACCGTCCCGCCCGCCCCGGCAGGGGCTGCCCGAGACACCGCGAACCGCTCCAAGTGCAGCCGTTCCGCCGCGCCCGCCGACGACCAGACCCTCTCCGCCTCGGAGAGCATGCCTTCGGGGCCGCACGCCCACGTCTGCCGTTCCCGCCAGTCGGACACTTCCTCATCGAGGCGGGCAAGGTCAAGCCGGCCCTGCGTGCGGGTCGTGCGCAACCGCAGCTGATAACCCGCGTGTTCGCGTTGCAACTCGGCCAGTTCGGTAGCGAACATCACGTCGGATGGGGTGGGCGCCGAATGCAGGTGCACGATGTCGGTGATCTGGTCGCGGCGCACCAAAGTCCGCAGCATCGACATCACCGGCGTAATGCCGGTTCCCGCCGTCAGAAACAGGATGGCCGGCGGCGCGGGGTCGGGCAGCACGAAATTTCCCTGCGGCTCGGCCAGCCGGACGACCGTCCCGGGCGCGACACCCTCAACTAGGTGGGTGGATAGGAAACCTTCGGGCATTGCCTTGACGGTGATCGTCACCGTGCGCGAGACCGTCACCGGGCTCGACGTCAGCGAATACGACCGCCAACGCCAGCGGCCGTCCACCAGCAACCCGATGCCGATGTACTGACCGGGCTGATAGTCGAAGCTAAAACCCCAGCCGGGTTTGATGACCAGCGTTGCCGAGTCGCGCGTCTCGCGGCGCACTTCGACGACCCGACCCCGCAGTTCCCGGGCCGACCACAGGGGGTTGGCCAGGTGCAGATAGTCATCGGGCAACAGCGGGGTCGTGATCCTGGTGGCGATCCGGCGCAGCATGTTCCAGCCCGGATGGTGTTCCGCGCCGACGACGGTCGGCTGTTCAGTGTCGACGACGTCGGCGGTGATTTTCGCGATTTTCTTCTTCGTTGGTTCCATAGGAAGCTCCTGCTGACTGTGCGGCATGCGGCTTCCGCCCACGCGATTAACCTACGGTACCGTAACCTACGGGTCCGTATCCAGCCGTGGCTACAGCAGCTCAAGCAAGAACGGCAGCTCCTGGGCGGCGTACCAGGCCAGATCGTGGTCCTGGGCGTCGCCGACCAGCAGTTCGGCATCCTCGTCGCCGAGGTCGGCGGCGTCGATGGCCGCGATTGCCGCTGTCACCGCGGCTTCCGCGGCAGCAGTGTCGACAAACGCCGCGACGATGTCGTCGATTGCAACGGGCCCACTCAGCCGCACTACCGCGTGGTCGAGATCCGGGCGAAGCGTGACGTCGTCGAGGTCGGCGACCAGCACCGCGCGGCGCGGCGGTAATTCGTCATCGGAATCCTCGCCGCCGCCGGCCAGCAGCCGCAGCGAAGCCAGTGCGGCCTCCCGCAGGGCGACCTCGGCAAGCTCCTCGTCGTCACCCTCGGCATACGACTCGCGAAGCGCGGGCGTGACCGCAAACGCCGTGCCGTTGACGGGCCGCAGTGAACTGTCGGCGACCAACCGCTGCAGCATCGCCAGCGTCGCAGGGACATAGACCCGCATCAGCCGACTGTAACGGCCTACTTGCGGTCACCCAGCAACGTTGCCACGTGATCATCGACATACCTCGACAATTCGCGCGGCGGACGCTGATAGTTGCCGCTCATTACCGGACGCGTGGGCAGCTTAACCTTCGGCTTTTCCACGTCCTGGTAGTCGATTGTGGACAGCAGATGCGCCATCATGTTGAGCCGCGCGTGCTTTTTGATATCGGATTCTACGACATACCAAGGGCTGAGCGGGGTGTCGGTGTGCACCATCATTTCGTCCTTGGCGCGCGAATAGTCTTCCCACCGATACAGCGATTCCAGGTCCATCGGGCTGAGCTTCCATTGCCGCACCGGGTCGTTCAGCCGGGCCTTGAACCGTCGCAACTGCTCGTCCTCGGACACCGAAAACCAGTACTTGCGTAACAAGATACCGTCTTCGATGAGCATCTGCTCCAAAATTGGAGTCTGGCGCAGAAACAGCGCATGTTCTTGCGGCGTACAGAAACCCATGACTTTCTCGACGCCGGCGCGGTTGTACCAGGACCGATCGAAAAGCACGATCTCGCCTTTGCCGGGCAGGTGCGCGACGTAGCGCTGGTAATACCACTGGCCGCGTTCGCGATCGCTGGGGGCGGGCAATGCGGCGATCCGCGCAACCCGGGGATTGAGGTATTCGGTGATCCGTTTGATGGTGCCGCCCTTGCCGGCTCCGTCTCGGCCTTCGAAGACCACTGCGATGCGGGCTCCGGAATGGCGTACCCATTCTTGCAATTTAACGAATTCGGTTTGCAGCCGGAACAATTCGGCTTCGTAGAGGTCGTTGGGGATCCTTCGTTTCGCCGGCTTCGGTTTCGCCTTTGTCGTGTTGGTGGAGTTCTTGCTCACACCAGCAGATGCTAGGTGCGTGCGTCGGCTACTTCGCGGCTTCCAGCAATTCTTCGAGCGACTCAGCTAACAGCGACGGCAGCACGTCGACGTCGCTCATCGCCTCACGGTCGGCGTTGATCCCGAAATACAGCATGCCGTTGTAAGACGTCACACCGATGGCCAGCACCTGGTTGTTCAGTAGCGGCGGAACCGCGTAGGTCTCCAGCAGTTTGGCCCCGGCGATATACATCTGCGACTGCGCCCCGGGCGCGTTGGTGATCAGCAGGTTGAACAACCGCGCCGACATGCTGGTGGCCACCCGAATCCCCATGGCGTGCAAGGTTGGTGGCGCGAAGCCCGACAGCGTGACAATGCTGCGGGCGTCGACCAGGCTGCCCGCCGAGGGATTCGACTCGGTGGCATGGGCGATCTGGGAGAGCCGCACTACGGCGTTGCCCTCCCCCACCGGCAAGTCGATGAGGAACGGTGTCACCTGGCTGATCGCCTGGCCGGGGCTGGAGGCGTCGTCGTCGGGATAGACCGACATCGGCGCCATCGCGCGGATGGTTGCGGGTGGCGCCACGACCTCACCGCGCGAAAGCAGCCAGTTACGTAGCGCGCCGGCGATGACGGCCAACACCACGTCGTTGACGTCGCAGTCGTAGCGTGCCCGTATCGCGCGGTAGTCCTCGAGCCGCCCGCGCGCGACCGTGAACCGCCGGTTGCGCGAGACCGGGGCGTTGAGCGGGCTGTTGGGCGCGGTGCCGCGCGCGACTGTGCGCACGACGTTGACCAACCGCCGGCCCACGTCGATCAGTAGCCCCGAGTTGGTTACCGCCTCGACAAGGCCGGAGCGGACGGCCTGCAGCTGCGCCCCAGGCCGCGACACCCAGTCACCGATGGCGCCCAGCAGCAGACGGGTGGTGCCGGGGTCGCGGCCAGGTACCCAGAAGTCCTCGGGGAAGGTCGGCGGACGCCGCGTCCGGTCGGCGATGACGTGGTCGATCTCCAGTGCGTTCATGCCGTTGATCAGCGCTTGGTGTGACTTCGTGTAGAGCGCGATGCGGTTTTTGGCCAGCCCTTCGACCAGGTACATCTCCCACAGCGGGCGCGACTTGTCCAATGGCCGGGCAGCCAGTCGGGCGATCAGCTCGTGCAGCTGCTCGTCACTGCCCGGGGAGGGCAGTGCGGAGCGCCGGATGTGGTAGGTGATGTCGAAATCGCGGTCGTCGACCCACACCGGCCTGGCCAGGTTCATCGTGACCTCGCGGACTTTCTGCCGGTAGCGCGGGATTTGCGGCAGCCGCTGCTCGACGGTTTCCAGCAGCGTCTCGTAGCTCAGCCCGGTGCGCGGGCGCCGCAGGATCGACAACGAGCCGACATACATCGGCGTGGCGGTGTTCTCCAGCCGATAGAAGGACGCGTCCGACGTGGACAACCGCGGCACGGCCCGTCCCCCTTGATGTTTCGTGCACTTCACCGTCGTCGCTCACCGTAACCGCCAGCTCAGGGGCTGTGCAGGGCGGGTACGCGGAAACGTCGGTTCGCCGCCACACAAACGTCTGCCACTCTCCAGCAGGCCCGCTTCTGTTCGCTCGACCGCTGGAGGGTGCACCTTGACCATTAATCTGGACGGCTGCATTGCCGTCGTGCCCGTTGTCGACTACGAGCCGCCGCCGCGCGACGTGCAGCACTGTCGGCCGGTTTCCCCGACGGCGCTGCGGCGTCCCAACGCGCGGGCATCCGGCCGCGCAGCCGCGCACCACCCGGCAGCGGCCATGTCGCCGACGCTGCGGGCGGCGGCAGATTTTGCCGATGCAGCACTGCGCCGCGTGCTGGAAGTCATCGACCGGCGCCGGCCGATCGCCCAGTTGCGTCCGCTGCTGACACCGGGACTTGTCGACTCGGTGCTCGCGCTCAACCCCGGTGCCGCCAGTCGCCACGGCGCAGCGGTGCTGCGCCGGGTGCGGCTACAAGCCGTCGGACTGCACGAGCGGGCGAAAGCGGCAGAGGTGTTCGGCACGTACAGTCGGGGTCGCCGGATACATGCCATCGCCTGCCGCGTCGAACAACTGCCGGCCGCAGACGGAAACCGGTGGCAAGTGGTGGCCTTGCACATCGGTTGACCGGCGCGCTCAACCTCCCGTCGTCGGTTCCACGAACACGCGGCCTATCGCGAAGATCCCCCGCTGTGGGAAGTAGAAGTCGGCCATGCGTGCTTGCTCGGCGAGTGGCCCGACGGGGCCGAGGTCCTCGCCTTCGACGACGGCAGTGCTGTCGGTGACACACCAGATCCGCAGTGGATTGGCATCGAACTGCTGGCCGTTGGACGTCTGTCCGCTCAGCCTGGCCTGGCCGGCGCCCAGAACCCGGCCCGCGCGGTGGCCGACCAGTGACAGGACCGAACGCGAACGCCACAACCTGTTCGGCATCGAGGACCCAACCAGACTCATCGCGCGAGTCACCGGCGTGGAGCCGAGCTGGATCGTCCAGTTGACCGCGGCGTCGTCGAGAGTCCAAATCCGCAGCCGCCGCGGCGTTTCTCATTCGAGCCCGATCGGTGCGAGTCGGGTGCGCTGCACCTCGGCGCCGAAGTAGCGGCTACAGGCCACCTGGCACGGCGCCGACTCGTAGAAAGTCCACCTGCCCTGCGGATCACGATGCCAGATAGAAGTGAAGGCCTCGCCTAGCGACGACGCGGTCCACCGGCGCAACCCGAGCACGTGTCCTGAGCGAAAGGGCAAGCCCATCACTCCGTAACCGGAAACCCGCTCACAGGTCGCCGCGGCCAGTACCGGATATTCCTCGACGTGCCGGGCGAACTCCGCTGGCTCGCTCATGTTGACGTTAGTAGTCATGCCCACGATGCTGCAGCGGCCCCTGACATGGGCGCATGAGGGGTTTGCCTCAAATCGTCGACCTGAAGGGCGGTTAGCGCTTCTTCGCCGATTTCGGCGGCTTGGGTCCCCGGCCTTGCCGACGCGCGGCTTCCCGCCGCTCGCGCCGACTGCCACCGCTAGGTACCCCGGCCGGCGTCTTCTGCGCGCCACCGTTGCGCTGCACTTGAGCCGACCCGTCCTCAGCCGGACCGGAATACGTCAAGGCAGGCGACTCGGTGTCAATACCCTTGGCGCGCACGGCCTTCGGGACTGGTTCCCGAGCTCCGACGCCGACGCGCTGTTGCGCTGTAGCTGCCGCTGCCGTGGCGAACTCGGCCAGATCTTCCGCATCTGCGACCGGGGGGGCCTCGGGTGCGGGCACCGGCTCGACCGCGACGTTGAACAAGAAGCCGACCGACTCTTCCTTCAACCCCTCCAGCATGGCTACGAACATGTCGTAGCCCTCCCGCTGGTACTCGACCAGCGGATCGCGCTGCGCCATCGCGCGCAGGCCGATGCCCTCTTTGAGGTAGTCCATCTCATAGAGGTGTTCGCGCCACTTCCGGTCGATGACGTTGAGCAGGACACTGCGCTCCAGCTGACGCATCGCACCGTCGCCGGCAAGCGCCTCGATCTCGGCTTCCCTTGCCGTATAAGCTCTTTCGGCGTCTTTGAGCAGCGCGTCGAGCAGCTCCTCGCGAGTGAGCTCGCCCGGCTCGCCGACCGCCTCAGGGTTGAAGAGATCCTTGTGGTCGATGCCGACTGGATACAGCGTCTTCAGCGCATCCCACAGCTTGTCCAGATCCCAGTCCTCGGCGTAGCCCTCGACCGTCGCGCCGTTGACGTAGGCGGTGACGACGTCGCGCACCATCGAGAGCGCCTGCTCCTTGAGGTTCTCGCCTTCCAGGATGCGGCGGCGCTCCTCGTAGATGACCTTGCGCTGCTGGTTCATCACCTCGTCGTATTTGAGGACGTTCTTGCGGACCTCGAAGTTCTGCTGCTCGACTTGGGTTTGTGCGCTCTTGATCGCGCGGGTCACCATCTTGGCTTCAATCGGCACGTCGTCGGGCAGGTTGAGCCGGTTGAGCATCGCTTCGAGGGTGGCGCCGTTGAAGCGGCGCATGAGTTCGTCGCCCAGCGACAGGTAGAACCGCGACTCGCCGGGGTCGCCCTGGCGGCCGGAGCGCCCGCGCAGCTGGTTGTCGATGCGCCGGGCCTCGTGGCGCTCGGTGCCCAGTACGTATATGCCGCCGGCCTCGATCACTTCCTTGGCCTCTTTGGCGGCCTCCGCTTTGACGACGGGCAGCTCTTCGTGCCAGGCCTGCTCGTATTCGTCCGGCGTCTCCACCGGGTCTAGGCCGCGCTCGCGCAACCGCTTGTCGGTGAGGAAGTCGACGTTGCCGCCCAGCACGATGTCAGTGCCGCGGCCGGCCATGTTGGTGGCGACGGTGATCGCACCGCGCCGGCCGGCCTCGGCAATGATGCCGGCCTCTTGCTCGTTGTATTTGGCATTGAGCACGTTGTGCGGGATGCGGCGCTTGGTCAGCAGCCGCGACAGATACTCCGACTTTTCGACACTGGTGGTGCCGATCAGCACCGGCTGGCCCTTCTCGTAGCGCTCAGTGATGTCGTCGACGACCGCGAGGAACTTGGCTTCCTCGGTCTTATAGATGAGGTCGGACTGGTCGGCGCGGATCATCGGCTTGTTGGTCGGGATGCTGACCACGCCGAGCTTGTAGATCTCGTGTAGCTCGGCCGCCTCGGTCTGGGCGGTGCCGGTCATGCCGGCCAGCTTGTCGTAGAGCCGGAAGTAGTTCTGCAGCGTGATGGTGGCCAGCGTCTGGTTTTCGGCTTTGATCTCGACGTGCTCCTTGGCCTCGATGGCCTGGTGCATGCCCTCGTTGTAGCGGCGGCCATACAGCACGCGTCCCGTGAATTCGTCGACGATGAGCACCTCGCCGTCGCGGACGATGTAGTCCTTGTCGCGGTGGAACAGCTCCTTGGCTTTCAGCGCGTTGTTGAGGTAGCTCACTAGCGGGGAGTTGGCGGCTTCATAGAGGTTGTCGATGCCGAGCTGGTCTTCGACGAATTCCACGCCGATCTCGTGCACGCCGATGGTGCGCTTGCGCAGGTCGACCTCGTAGTGGACGTCCTTTTGCATCAGCGGGGCGATGCGGGCGAACTCGGTGTACCAGTTGGTGCCACCCTCGGCGGGCCCGGAGATGATCAGCGGGGTGCGGGCCTCGTCGATCAGGATGGAGTCGACCTCGTCGACAATCGCGTAGTGGTGCCCGCGCTGCACGCACTCCTCCAGCGAATGCGCCATGTTGTCGCGCAGGTAGTCGAAGCCGAACTCGTTGTTGGTGCCGTAGGTGATGTCGGCGGCGTAGGCCGCGCGGCGCTCGTCGGGGCCCATGCCGGCCAGGATCACGCCGACGCCCAGGCCCAGGAACCGGTGCACGCGGCCCATCCACTCGCTGTCGCGTTTGGCCAGGTAGTCGTTGACGGTGACGATGTGCACGCCCTCGCCGCCGATTGCGTTGAGGTAGGCCGGCAGCACCGAGGTCAGCGTTTTTCCTTCACCGGTCTTCATCTCGGCGACGTTGCCGAAGTGCAGCGCCGCCGCGCCCATCACCTGCACATGGAAGGGGCGCTGGTCGAGCACCCGCCAAGCTGCTTCCCTGGCCACCGCGAACGCCTCGGGCAGCAGGTCATCGAGGCTTTCCCCGTCGGCGTGGCGCTTCTTGAACTCGTCGGTCTTGGCCCGCAGCTCGGCGTCGCTGAGCTTGGCGACGTCGTCGGACAGGGAGTCCACATAGTCGGCGACCCGTGCCAGGCGCTTGACCATGCGACCTTCACCAAGGCGCAGCAACTTCGACAGCACAGCTATGTCCCCCGTGGGTAGGCGGAGTTTCGGGCGTACTCCATGGTAGGGGACGAGGTGGCGGTGTCCCCGCCGCGACGATCGCAAGCGCGGCGCAGCCGGGCGCAGCGGGTCGTCGCCTGAGCAGCCGTGCCACGATCGCAAGCGCGGCGCAGCCGGGCGCAGCGGGTCGTCGCCTGAGCAGCCGTGCCACGATCGCAAGCGCGGCGCAGCCGGGCGCAGCGGGTCGTCGCCTGAGCAGCCGTG
>NZ_CAXUCH010000155.1:0-7215 GCF_964249325.1 uncultured Mycobacterium sp.
ACCGACATTACTGCCACGCAAGAACCTCGACCGTGGATGAAAACCCAACTGTGGATAACACTCGCTTGGGCGCTAACGCCGTGCTGCGGCGTTGGCCGCGGCTTGCGCCCGCCGCAGGGTGGCCGCGACGTCGCCACGGCCCAAGAACATTTCGTCGAAATACGGTTTGAGCGCCTGATAGCCGGCCGAGAAGCCGGCACCGCCCGGCGCGGCGATGCGCGGTCCCTTCAACACCGCGAAGAACGGTGTGACGTCGACGCCTTTGGCGGTCCAGTAGTCGAAGTACGCCCGCTGCGCCGAGCGCACCGCGGGGATCGCGGTTCCTCGCCGGCCCAGGTACTCGTTGCCCTGCTCGCTGCCAAGCCAGGCCAGCACCTGACGCACCGCATCGGGGTGCGTCGACGCGAAATTACCAGCCGCGGCAATGCCGTTCGTGACGCTGACCCGCCCTTTGGGGCCACTCGGCAACATGGCCACTCCCCAGCGAAAGCGGGCGTTTTCGGCGACCGCGGCGAGGTTGTAGGTGCCGGACTGAAACAACGCCATCTTGCCGGCCAGAAACTGGTTGCGGCAGAAATCGCCGTTGTCGTTGGTGTCCGACGCCGGCGGGGAGACATGGTCGGCATTGATCAACCCAACCAGGTAGCTGAAAGCGGCGACTGCTCTGGGATTGTCGAACGCGAACCGATCACCGTCCTGGAACACGCCACCGGCCGAGCCGATGTAATTCAAGTAGATGCCCTGCGGGTCGTTGGCCGCGTTGTACCCCCATTGCCGGACTCGGAAGGCGTCGAAATCCGCTGTGACCGCGGCGCGCCCGTCGGCGTCGACGGTGAGCCGGGCCAGCAGTGGACGTAGCGTGTCGTCGCTGCCGGGGCTCCACCGCAGCGAATCCAACATCGAAGGATCGATCCCTGCGGCTGCCAGCAGATCCGCGTTGTAGTACACGGCAATACCGGCGTCGGTCAACTGCGGCACTGCCCACAGCACACCGTCACGGGTGAACTGCTCAACCACCGACGGCTCCCAGTCAGCCTCGCCGGCATCGATTTTCATCAACCGGCCACTGTCGGCATACCCGGCCAGATAAGCGTTGGACAGCCAGAAGATGTCGTCCGCGCTGCCGCCGGCGACATCGGTACGCAGTGTCTCGAAGTATGTCGAGTACGCCACCACATTTGTGCGCACCTCGATATCGGGATGCGCGCGGGTGAAAGCCGCGAACGACTGTCGATACGCCGCAGCGACCTGGTCGTCCCACAGCCGCACCGTCACCACTGTCGTGCCGCCACGAGGTTCATACGACCGGCCCAACAGCACCGCCGTCGCAGCCAGCGCCGCAGCCAACAGGACCACGGCGGCAGCAACCAACGTCGAAAATCTTGGTCGCCAGGTCATTTCAGCCCCGTGACAATAATCGAGCGCACAATGCGCCGCTGAAACGCCAGGAACAGCACAGTCAGCGGCACGATCGCGACGGTCGTCGCGGCCATGACCAGCGTCCACTGGGCGTTATAGCGCGACTGCAGCGCGGCCGTCGCCACCGTCAGCACCCGCCACCTACCCCCGCTGGTGATCACCAGCGGCCACATGAAGTTGTTCCAGTGCGATACGACGGTGATCAGTGCCAGCGTGACCAGCACGGGACGGCTCGCCGGCATAACCACGTGCATGATTACGTCGAGGGTGTTGGCCCCGTCCAGCCGCGCGGCGTTGACCAGATCGTCAGGGATCGCGCGAAAGTACTCTCGCAGCAGAAAAATCGCGTATGGCGAGCCGAACACGAACGGCAACACCAGCGCCCAGAACGAGTTGCGCAACCCGACTTGGGCCATCATCAGATAGAGCGGCACGACCGTCACCGTGGCCGGGACCATCAACGTCGCTATATAAACCCAAAACAACGCATCCCGGCCGGGAAATCGCAGCCGCGCAAAAGCATAGGCAGCCAACACCGAAAAGCTCATCTGGCCAAGCAGAATCAGGGCGGTCATCAGTGCGGTGACCGCCGACGCGCGGCCGAACCCAGCGTTGCCCAGATCGGCGTAGTTGCTCAGCGTGGGGGGCCGCGGCCATGCCAGCGGCCTGCCGGTCGCGAACTGGTGCGAGGAGGTGAACGACGTCAGCAAGCCAAGTGCGAAGGGCGCCAATGTGATGACTGCGCCGACAGTCAGGCCGGCGTAGACCGCGAAAGCCGAGGCCAGTTTTCTAGGTGAGGTCATAGCTGATCCGCCGTCGGAAGTACCGGTGCTGGACCATGGTCGCGCCCACCAGAATGACGAACAGCACCACCCCCATAACCGCGGCCCGACCGATCGCCGCCGAGCCGAACGCCTCCGCGTAGATGCGATGGGCTACGAGGTCGGTGCGGCCCTGCGGCCCGCCGCCGGTCAGCGCGTATACGGTGTCGAAAACCTGCGCAGCGCTGACAATCCCGGTCACCAGCACGAAGAACATGGTGGGCCGCAGCATCGGCAGCGTGATACGCCAGAACCGCTGCCAGGCAGTCGCGCCGTCAGTGCGTGCGGCGGCGTAGAGCTCAGCGGGGATGGCCAGAATGCCGGCCACGAAGAACAGCGCCACATAACCCACGTTGCTCCACACCACCACGGCCGACACCACCGGCAGCGCCAGACCCGGATCGGTAAGCCACTCGATGCGATGCCCCAACACGGTGGCGACCGCGCCGTCGGTGGGCGCCAGAATCCACCGCCACAGCACCGCAATCGCCAGCGGCGCGCAAATCCACGGCAGCACATACAGCGTGCGGAACATCCCGCTGCCCGGCAAGCGGCGAGCCAGCAACGCCGCGGCCACCAGCCCGAGCACCGTCTGCGCGGGCACCACGATGGCCACGAACACCAGCGTCACCAGCAGCGAGTTCCCGAACGTCCGATCGGTCAGCACGGAACGCCAATTGTCCAGTCCGACATACTCGATCGGGCCGAGCAGATCCCAGCGGTGCATGCTCAGCCACACGACGACCAGGATCGGCAGCAGCAAAAACGCGACCACGCCGAACAGGCTCGGAGCCAGCAGCGTATAGCCCAGTGCGGTGGATCGTCGCGGCGCAGCGGTCATCGGGTCGGCCGCTCCTCGTCGCTTCGTTCTGCATCGTCGTCGGCGCGGGCCATGAGGGTATTAAAGCCGGTCGTTACGGTGGAGCCGTGACACAGAACCGCGGGATCGATGCCGACTTTCTGCACCTGCCCCGCCACGAGCTGGCCGACGCCGCCCTCTCCGCGGCCACTGCGGCGGGCGCCAGCCACGCTGACCTGCGACTCCACCGCATCAGCACTGAGATCATCCGGCTGCGCGACGGCGAGCTGGAGACCTCCGTCGTCAACCGCGACATCGGCCTGGCGGTTCGGGTCATTGTTGAGGGCACATGGGGGTTTGCGTCACACGCAGAGCTGGCGCCCGACGTCGCGGCGGACACCGCGCGCCGCGCAGTGCAGGTGGCCACCACGCTGGCGGCGCTGAATGCCGAGCGGGTGGAGCTGGCGCCGGAGCCGGTGTACGCCGACGCCACCTGGGTGTCGAGCTATCACATCGACCCGTTCATGGTGCCCACCGCCGACAAGATTGCGCTCCTGCAGGCCTACTCGGGCAGGCTGCTGGCCGCCGACGGAGTCGACCATGTGTCGGCTGCGCTGAGCGCGGTCAAGGAGCAGACGTTCTACGCCGACACGTTCGGGTCGTCGATCACCCAGCAGCGCGTGCGTCTGATGCCCGTCCTGGAGGCGGTGACGGTCGACACCGCGACGGGGGTGTTCGATTCGATGCGCACACTGGCGCCGCCGACCGCCCGCGGCTGGGAGGTGCTAGCCGGCGACGAGGTGTGGAATTGGAGCGACGAGCTCGCGCAGTTACCGTCGCTGCTGGCCGAAAAGCTGAAGGCGCCCAGCGTGACGCCCGGGCCGACCGATCTGGTGATCGATCCGACCAACCTGTGGCTGACGATTCACGAATCCATCGGCCACGCCACCGAATACGACCGCGCCATCGGCTACGAAAGCGCTTACGCAGGCACCTCGTTCGCCACGCCCGACAAGCTGGGCACCCTGCGCTACGGTTCACCGGTGATGAACGTGACCGCCGACCGCACCGTCGAGTACGGCTTGGCGAGCGTCGGTTACGACGACGAAGGCGTGGCCGCTCAGAGTTGGGACTTGGTGCGCGACGGGA
Organism: uncultured Mycobacterium sp.; assembly: GCF_964249325.1. Lineage (NCBI taxonomy): Bacteria > Bacillati > Actinomycetota > Actinomycetes > Mycobacteriales > Mycobacteriaceae > Mycobacterium > uncultured Mycobacterium sp. The sequence goes on from NZ_CAXUCH010000155.1 coordinate 4,189, forward strand.
TATTCGTCGGCTATCAGCTCGACCGGGTTTTCGCCCCGCGGCTCGGTCAGACGCGGTCCAACGGCTGCTCGTACGCGGACTCGCCGCACCACGTTCCGATCCAGCGGATGGCCAACGTGTCGCTGCAGCCGGCGCTCGAGGAAGTCAGCACCGAGGACTTGATCGGCCGGGTTGAGGACGGCATCTACATTGTGGGCGACAAATCTTGGTCAATCGACATGCAGCGCTACAACTTTCAGTTCACCGGGCAGCGGTTTTTCCGCATCCGCGGCGGCCGATTGGACGGACAGCTGCGCGACGTCGCATATCAAGCCACCACCACCGACTTCTGGAACTCCATGGAAGCCGTCGGCGGGGCGTCGACGTGGCGGTTGGGTGGCGCCTTCAACTGCGGCAAAGCCCAACCCGGCCAGGTGGCCCCGGTCAGCCATGGCTGCCCGTCGGCGTTGTTCCGCGGTGTCAACGTCCTCAACACCCGAAGCGAGGCCGGCCGATGATCCCCGCGTCCCAAGTCGTCGATCTGGCACTGGATGCCGCCCGCGCCGACGAGACCATCGTGTTGGTCACAGACCGCGCCGAGGCTTCGCTGCGCTGGGCGAACAACTCCATGACCACCAACGGGGTATCGACCAGCCGCAGCACCACGGTGATTTCCATTCTGCAGGACGGTGATACGGCACGCGTCGGTTCCCTGCGGTCGGCCGAGGTCGACCCGTCGCTGATACCCGCGCTGGTAAAGGCGTCGGTGGAGGCGGCCCGCTCGGCGCCGAAGGCCCGCGACGCTGCAGCCCTTCTCAGCGGTGGCGGCGTGCCCGACGACTGGGACGCTCCTGTGTCGGGCACCGGGGCGGAGGTTTTCGCCGGGGTCGCGGGCCCGTTGAGCCGAGGGTTTCGCGGCGCCGACCAGCTGTACGGGTTTGCCCATCACGGGGTGGAGACGACGTTCTTGGCCTCGTCGACGGGCCTGCGTCGCCGCTATACCCAGCCCACTGGTTCGGTGGAGATCAACGCCAAACGCGGCGGGGCCAGCGCGTGGGCCGGTACTGGCACATCCGATTTCGCCGAGGTGCCAACGGATTTGTTGCTTGAGCAGCTCTCGACACGGCTGGGCTGGGCCGCGCGCACCGTCGAGTTACCCGCGGGTCGCTACGAGACGATCATGCCGCCCGCGACGGTCGCCGACATGATGATCTACCTGCAGTGGTCGATGAGCGGGCGCGGCGCTCAAGAAGGCCGGACCGCCTTCGCGGCCCCCGGCGGCGGAACCCGCGTGGGCGAGCGGCTCACGGATCTGCCGCTGACGCTCTACTCGGATCCGTGGGCTCCCGACCTGGCATGCTCGCCGTTCGTCGCCGTCAGCGCATCGACGGAAACGGTGTCGGTGTTCGACAACGGAATGGATATCGAGCGGGTCGACTGGATCCGCGACGGGGCGATCAATGCGCTGGCCTATCCGCGGGCGGCCGCCGCCGAGTTCGACGCTCCGGTCGCGGTAGCGGCCGACAACCTGCTAATGACAGGCGGATCGGCGGATTTGGCCGACATGATCGCGGCCACCGAGCGCGGGCTGTTGCTCACGACGCTGTGGTACATCCGTGAAGTCGACCCGACCACGCTGCTCTTGACAGGGCTGACGCGCGACGGCGTCTACCTGGTCGAAGATGGCCAGGTAACCGCTGCCGTCAACAACTTTCGGTTCAACGAGAGCCCGATGTCTCTATTGCGGCGGGCCACCGAGGCCGGCGCCAGCGAGGTGACGCTGCCGCGGGAATGGGGCGATTGGGCCACCCGGGCGGCGATGCCGTCGTTGCGGATACCGGACTTTCACATGTCGTCGGTGAGCCAGGCGCAGTAATCCTCCGGTCACGGTTGGCGGATCGACGAGCAGCGCAGCACGAGGCCGCCGAGGCGCTGTTCGGTGCCATCATCGCCCTTCTGGACAAGCACCAGCATGCCCACACCCTGACCGAAGAGGTTGTCGAAGAACTCGCTCGTGCGTGCGCCGGCTGTAGCAACGAACGTTCCGCAGCAGGACCGATTGGGGCCGTAGCGGCGACGCGGCTCCGCGGCCGCGGTATCTACCTGGGTAGACGATCGCCTGTCTTGGTGCCAGGGCGATTGGGCGCATCATATTTCGCTCGGCGGACGGATAGCTGTTGCTGTGGCCGCCGCAGTTGCAGTGAGCGCCGACATGGCACGCGGTCACTGAGGGTATCCAGACCGGGCCCTCCCAAATGCCCCACTCCTGATGACCGGGGTCCCATCCGACCGACGGTCCCCCTGCGGCTGCGGAGGGGGAGCCGGCACGTCCGGCGGCGCGTTCATCGCAGGCCTCCCCAGGGACCATCCCGACCTTGGCTGGTCTCAGCTTATGGCCCTGAGGGCGCCGCAACTCAACTTTGGTCATCGCGATGACCGCTACGAGCGCGGGAAGTCACTACACCGCAGCGCTTGGCCCTCCAGGCCGCCAGGATGACCGCCTTGCTGTAGCAGAAGATGCGTCTGCGAAAATTGCACGAGCACTAGTCGCGCTACGGGGCGGTAGCTCAGTCGGTTAGAGCCGCGGACTCATAATCCGTTGGTCGCGGGTTCGAGTCCCGCCCGCCCCACTTTAAAGGGCCTGGTCACAGTAGTTAAGAGCGGTTAGAGTCGCTAGGGAGAGCCGTTTGCATACGCGACGTGTACGCGAACGGGCGACGGTAGATTCCTCTAGCTAACTCGGCGATCAGTGCGAAATTCGGTACTCGCGGGTGACTCGTAGAGCCTTCACCATTTGATTCTGGCGAGTATGTCGGAGGCGAGTTTTTCGGCGTAGGTGCCAGCCAAGTTCGGATCGGCCACGGTCGCATCGGTAGGAATATTGCTCGGATCGAGGCAGGTCCTTACGCCGACGACGACGTTCGCGCGCACACCGAGGACCTGTTCACACGCACTGTTGCCACTCTCCCTGTTGATGCCAGCCATCGAGACGGTCAGCACGTCGTCGTGAAGTTGCACCGCGCCGAGGTTGTAGCGCCACCCGACTTC
>NZ_CAXUCH010000155.1:7225-10384 GCF_964249325.1 uncultured Mycobacterium sp.
CTGGTAGGAGACTTGTCCGGCCGCGCAGGATTGCCACTCTCGCTGAGATGCTGTCAGCACGGCCTGGGCTTGTTGGACCGTGGGGAATACGATGGCGGTTTGCTGAACCTGTTCCGGCGTATCGGGTGGTAGTGGCTTGCCGGGGTAGATGGTCGGCGGTACGGCCTTCAGTGTTTGGTCACGAAGCGCTAGCAGACCTCGGTCCGCATATACCGATTGTTCCGCTGTGAAGATGACGCCGACGCAGCTGTAAGGCGTTACTAACCCGGAATGGTCGGTGGGCGCGGATGCGGTCTCGGCGACCTGCCACGGGCCCGCGCCTGTGACCCGACCGATTGCCTCAGGTGTTAGCAGCAGATTGTCGATCGACGACGCAGGAAACGCACCCGCGTGCGGGGCGGGGAGCGAGCTAGTGGCAGTGGGCGCCGCACCTACTCGTCCAGATTCGTCCAGTAGCATCGTGCCATTCACAAATGCCATCTTCAGCCAGCGGTCTTCGGTATCGGACTGTCCGTTGCGCCGGTCGTACCTGAGCCGAGCAACAACGCTTGTGGCGTCTCGCGGACTGACCGAAATAACCGTCACTGTTTGGATCGTCGCCCAGAAGTCAGTGAATTGGGTGAACCCCGTCTGTTCCTTGCAATGGTCATCGAGTTTCGCCCAGGCGGCGTCGGGACGCGCTGGAAGGTCGCCGTAGTACGCGGTGACAAAGTCACGCATGGCATCAAACGTCATTGATGGCGCGACCGAGGTCGGTGTACCGGTGGTCGGAGACTCGTGGTGCTGCCATGGGCGCACCGATAGCACCAGGGCGACGACCGGCACAGCCATGAGGCCAAGCACAGCCGCAGCCACGACCAACCCCAGCTTTCGCGAACCGCCGCGTAGTCGCGGGGCTTTCTGCGCGGAATCTTGCGCTGGGACTTCCGATGCCATCTGCCGGGTGGCGCGGTCGCTGGCTTGGCGCGGCCCGCTGGCGGCGTTGCGGATTGGGTGGAGTGTCCCGGTGGAGCTGACGGCCCACGCGCCCCGGTGAGCGAAGGCGAATGCGAGGGCGAACTCCGTGCAATTCTGGAAGCGGTCTCCGGGCTTCTCGGCCAGCGCGGTTGCCAGAATGGCATCAAGAGCGACGTGTCCGATTGGTTTTTCGGCAAGCGAATGCGGGAATAGTTGCGAGCCGGTGAGCAGGTGATAGGCGGTCTTGGCCAGTGCGTATTGGTCGGCGCGGCCGTCGAGCTCCTGGCCCTGTAGCTGCTCAGGTGCCGCGTAAGGGACTGTCGCCACGATGAAACCCTTTGCGGTGAGCGAGCCAATTCCATTGAGGCTGCGAGCGATCCCGAAGTCCGTCAACAGGACTCGCTGTTCATCGTCGGTGAGCATGATGTTGGCCGGTTTGACGTCGCGGTGCAGCAGCCCGCGGTTGTGTGCATAGTCCAGTGCGCTGGCCACGGCGGTAACTATCTTCGACACGTGGTGAGGGGGCATCCCGTCCGGAAACTTGTCGGCGAGCAGGCGCGCCGCGTCCAGGCCGTCCACATACTGCATCGAGATCCATAGCTGGCCGTCTTCTTCGTCCCGGTCGTGAACGACGACAATATTGGGGTGGTCCAGCTCGGACGCTAGCTCGGCTTCGCGAGCGAAGCGGGCTCGGTAGTCAGCATTGGCGGACACATCCGCGCTTAGCACCTTAAGCGCCACCTTGCGCGGCAGCCGGGGGTGTTGCGCCAGATAAACCTCGCCCATCCCGCCGGACCCCAACAAACCCAAGATTTTGTACCCGGCGAATATCTGACCGTTAGCCAGCGGCATGCGCGGATATTACAGCGAGCCGAACCCTAAAGTGGCTATAACGGCAGGTCAGCCGCGTCTATCCGATGCGCTCGCCGGGGTAGCGCCTGTCTTCTGGCTTCTGGTGCTCTTCGCGCGGGCGCAGTGACTCTGGGGTCGGCAGGTAGACGGGCGGGCACGTGGCGCCGTACTGCCCGCCTTCGCTGGGCGGCCAGCCCTCGCGGTGTTTCGGCCGCAGGCCCGGCCCCCAGCTGAACTCGCCATGCTTTGTTTCGCGGTGGCTGCCGCATTTTGGTCGGAAGCGTTTGCCATCCATGGTTACGTCTCAAACACGGGCGGGGTGTAGGTGCTGTTGGTGGTGATTTGGCAAACGACCGCAGCGCCTCGGTGGCGGACGCCGACGCCGAACCCGCGCGCAAAGAATGACTCGATGAGCGGGTAGTTCTGCCAGTGACCGGGAATATGGCGCAGGCCCTGGTATGCCGTGTTCGGGTGGGATCGGACGCCGACTGCGTTCATGTCGGAGTCCGGTCCGCCCGTCGCTACCACGGCCACATAGCCGGTGGGGATGTAGTTGCTTTCGATCAGCCAGGCGTCGCCGTAGCTGCCCCAGACGCGCAGGCCGTTGTAGTCGGCGGGCGGGATCGCGCCGTGGATCGTCTCGTTGGATAGCCACGCCGGCATCGCCGCAGACGGGATGAAGTCGAATTGGGGGAGTGGCCCGCCCGTCCGGTACTCCACGCCTGCCCGCCAGACGGTCATGTGTTGGCCGTCGTCTTGGTTGGCGAGGATGAGGAGCTGAGAACCCGGTTGTACGCCGTAGCCTTTTTTCTTGAGCTTCAAGATCATCTGCTCGATGTCCTGGCTATCGATGACCGTTGAGCCGCTGGTGAGGTAGTGGGTCTCTGATCCGGTAAATGTCCGGCCCAGGTACGGGGGTGGGGTCATGCCGTCGCCGCACCATAATCCGTAAGTCGTATGGCCCCATTCATTTTGGCCCGGTGTTGGGTTGAAGAGGCGGTTCAAAATTTTTCCGTTGACGAGCTTGTTGTCTGCCTCGAAGATTCGCGTCACCTGTGCGGTCACTTGGTCAGCGGTCGCTTGGCGGAGGAACTTCCAGGTGAACCTGGTTGCCTTATCGTAGTCGTGGAAGTCGAACCCCAGCTTGAGGTAGTCCGCAGGCTCGCGTACGGCGGTCGGCACGCCGAACTCAGTTGCGAGGTCGAAACTCTCGCTGTTCCAGCTCTGCGGGACCGCATCAGCTACCAGAGTCGTTGGGAAACTCAGCAGCCGCGCCAGAGCCGAACGTTCAGAGTTGTGTTCGGAGGCATTCAGGGTGACCACGTGGGGGTAGTTGCCCGGCGCTGAGGG
>NZ_CAXUCH010000156.1:0-10369 GCF_964249325.1 uncultured Mycobacterium sp.
GCACAGGGTTATTCGAGTAGTTGGCAAGCATGGCTTCAGCGCGCGGCAGGAACGTGGCCAAGCTCGGCTGCATCGTCTGGAACGAATTCGGCGAAAATGGGTTGAATTGCGGCGGAAAGATGGCTTGCAGCCACTGCTCCGGGGTAGTGGGCAAGGTGGTTCCCATGCCGGGCATGTTCCCCATGCCGCCCCCCATACCCGAACCAGATCCCATGCCTCCCGGGCTGCCCATGCCCGAGCCGGAACCCATGCCCCCTGAGCTCCCCATGCTGCCCGAGTCCGATTTCATGATCTGCGGCGCCGGCGTGGTGTGCGGAGCTGCGGCCATCGCTGCTGTCGCAGTTGCGTGATACGTGCTGATCGTGGTGGCGGCCTGGACCCACATCCGCGCGTAGTCGGCTTCGTTCAGCGCGATCGGGATGGTGTTGATGCCGAAGAAATTCGTTGCCAGCAACACCGCGTGGACGGCATGGTTGGCCGCCAACTCGGCCAACGTCGGCATCGCTGCCAGCGCAGCGGTATACGCCGCCGCCGCGGTTTCCTGCTGAGCGGCCATTGCGGCGCTATTTGCGCCGGCCTCCAATAGCCATGCGATATACGGCCCATGCGCCGCCAGGTACGCCTCGGCGCTCGGACCCTCCCAGGCGCCGGCCTGGACCGCACCCAGCAGCGCGGTGAGCTCGTCTGCCACTGCGATGTACTCGGCGCTCAGCGACTTCCATGCGCCGGCTGCGGCAAGCAACGACTCGGGCCCCGGGCCGCTAGACAGCAGCGCGGAATGCAGCTCGGGCGGGAAAGCCATCCAGATCACGCAGGCTCCCTTCAAACAGGCTTCCGGCAACGCCGAAACTGTCCTGATCGATGCGGACAGGAGCTGTCGGTCCGCAGGCCCTCATTCTATCGCGTCATTACCGCACTTACGGACAGATCATCGATATAAGTCCGTATCTACGGTTGCAGCGTTAAGCTTGTGATCGGGAGAGGAAACAGGGAACCGGCGCGCCTGTGCAGCCGACTACCAGAGCGACGTCTCGAGTGGGACCCGGACCGGCAGTCGCTTCGGTCAGCGCATGCGAGGAGGGGACAGGCCTTGTCGATTTCCGCGGCAACCACAGCTACGCACCACCCAGTAATGAAACTCATTTTCATTACTGGGTGGTTATGGGGTATCGTCCACCCGCGTGCCGAAAACCATTTTCATCACCGGCAAGCCGCTCAACAGCGTGGAAGGAGTCGTGTGGTGTCCAGTGACGGGCAGCCATCTAGCAATGGCAGGTGCCGCGAATTAGCCAACCGCGCATCTCGACACTTAGCTTATGCAATGCTAACTTCAGCGAAGTTAGGTTGCACTAACAAACCCAGGGAGGGTATGGGCCGTGGACGGCGGTGACATCGGGACGCTCGCGGCGGCTCGTCCCGCTGCTGCTCGGGTAGACGACGACGTCGTCAGCCGGTTCGCCACCTGTTGCCGGGCCCTGGGCCTGACGGTCTACGAGCGCCGACGCCCGGCCGACCTCGCCGCTGCCCGTTCCGGATTTGCCGCGCTGACCCGGATTGCTCACGACCAATGCGACGCGTGGACGGGCCTGGCAGCAGCTGGCGACGTATCCAGTCCGGTGCTCGAATCGATATCACGCACCGCCGCGACCGCCGGCCTGCTGCAACGCCAGATTGAGTTGTCGCCCGGCGCATTGGGCTTTCAGTACGACACCGGGTTGTATTTGCGGTTTCGCGCCACCGAACCGGACGATTTTCACCTTGCCTATGCGGCGGCGCTCGCGGCGGACGGACGATACGCCGATGCCCATCAGCTGGTCTCAGACGTCATGCAACGCAGGCCGAATTGGCGTGAGGCGCGCTGGGTCTCGGCCGCCATCCACCACCGCGCGCAGCGGTGGTCGGATGTGGTCAAGCTGCTCACGCCGATCGTCAACGACTCCGACCTGGACGAGGTCTTCGCCCACGCGGCCAAGATCACGCTGGGCATCGCGCTGGCCAGGCTAGGGATGTTCGCCCCGGCATTGTCCTACTTGGAAGAACCCGACGGACCCATCGCCGTCGCGGCCGTCGACGGCGGGCTGGCCAAAGCACTCGTCCTGCGCGCACATGTGGACGACGAGAGCGCCAACGAAGTCCTGCAGGACCTGTATGCGGCCAACCCCGAAAACGAGGAGATCGAGCACGCCCTGACCGATCCCAGCTTCGGGATCGTCACGACCACCGCAGCACGCATCGAGGCCCGCACCGACCCTTGGAATCCTGAAACCGAACCCACCCCGGGCGATTTCGTCGACCCCGAAGCCAAAGAGCGCAAACGCGTGCTGCTGGCAGAGGCCGAACGCGAGCTCGACGAGTTCATCGGCTTGGATAAGGTCAAAGACCAGGTGGCCCGGTTGAAAAGCTCGGTCGCCATGGAGGTGGTGCGCAAGCAGCGCGGGCTGGAAGTCGCGCAGCGCACCCACCACCTGGTATTCGCCGGGCCGCCCGGCACCGGTAAGACCACCATTGCCCGCGTCATCGCCAAGATCTATTGCGGTCTGGGCTTGTTGAAGAAGGAAAACATCAGGGAGGTGCACCGCGCCGACCTGATCGGCCAGCACATCGGGGAGACCGAGGCCAAGACCAACGGGATCATCGACAGCGCGCTGGACGGGGTGCTGTTTCTCGACGAGGCCTACGCGTTGGTGGCCACTGGCGCCAAGAACGACTTCGGTTTGGTGGCCATCGACACGTTGCTGGCCCGGATGGAAAACGACCGCGACCGGTTGGTGGTGATCATCGCCGGCTACCGCGCCGATCTGGACAAGTTCCTCGACACCAACCAAGGTCTGCGGTCGCGGTTCACCCGCAGTATCGACTTCCCGTCCTACAAGCCGGCCGAGTTGATCGAGATCGCGAAGTTCATGGCCGCAAAACGCGACAGCGTCTTCGAACAGGCCGCCCTCGACGATCTCGAAGCGTTGTTCGCGCATTTGGCCAGCATCTCCAAGCCCGACGCTGCCGGGGTGGAACGTCGCGGGCTAGACATTGCCGGTAATGGCCGGTTCGTGCGAAACGTCGTCGAAAAGTCAGAAGAGGAACGCGAATTCCGGCTGGACCACTCCGAGCACGCCGAAACCGGCGAGTTCACCGACGAGGAGCTGATGACGATCACCGCCGAGGACGTCCGCAATTCGGTGGAGCCGCTGCTGCAAGGCCTCGGCCTGTTGGAGCCGGCATGACCGGCCGTGAATTCGACGACGAGCGTCGCTCGTTCACGTCGCGAACCCCGGTCAACGACAACCCCGACAAGGTGGTGTATCGCCGTGGCTTCGTGACTCGTCACCAGGTGACCGGATGGCGATTCGTCATGCGCCGCATCGCTTCCGGGGTCGCCCTGCACGACACCCGCATGCTTGTCGACCCGCTGCGCACACAGTCACGTGCGGTGTTGATGGGGGCGCTCATCCTGATCACCGGCTTGATCGGCTGCTTTGTGTTCTCGCTGATTCGACCCGGCGGATCCGCGGGCACTAACCCGGTGCTGGCCGACCGGTCCACCGCCGCGCTGTACGTGCGGGTCGGTGACCAACTGCACCCGGTGCTCAACCTGGCGTCGGCCCGGCTGATCGCCGGCCGACCGGTCAACCCCACCACGGTGAGAAGCAGTGAGCTGGACAAGTTTCCGCGCGGCAACCTGATCGGGATTCCCGGCGCCCCGGAACGCATGGTGCAAAACACTTCTCAGAACGCCGACTGGACGGTGTGCGACGAGATCAGCGGGTCCGGTCATGCCGCGCACAGCACCGGCGTCACGGTGATCGGCGGACCTTTGGATACCAGCGGGGCGCGGGCCGCCGCGCTGGGTGCTGGGCAGGCGGTGCTGGTCGACAACGGCGCCGGCACCTGGCTGCTGTGGGACGGCAAGCGCAGCCGCATCGATCTGGCCGATCATGCCGTTACCAACGCCGTGGGACTGGGTACAGAGGTGCCCGCCGCACGGCCGATCGCGCCGGGTCTGTTCAACGCGGTTCCGGAGACGCCGGCGTTGACGGCGCCGCCGATCCCAGGCGCCGGCAGCCCACCACACTTCCCGCTGCCCTTGACGGCGCCGGTCGGAGCGGTGGTCGTGGCCTACGCGGCCGACAACAGCATGCTGTACTACGCGGTGCTGCCCGACGGATTGCAGCCGATCTCACCGGTGCTCGCTTCAATCCTGCGCAACACCAACTCCTATGGCTTGGACCAGCCGCCGCGACTGGGCGCGGACCAGATTGCGCGCCTGCCGGTTTCGCGGACACTGGACACTTCCCGCTACCCCGACCAGCGGATCAGCCTGGTCGACGCCGCACGCTCGCCGGTCACCTGCGCCTACTGGAGTAAGCCCGCCGGGGCTGCCACCAGCTCACTAAAGCTGCTGTCCGGCTCGGCGCTGCCGGTGCCCGACGCCGTGCGCGCCGTAGAGCTGGTCAGCGCCGGCGCTGGCGGGACCGCGACGCGTGTTGCGCTGACGCCCGGTCGCGGGTACTTCACGCAGACCGTCGGTCAAGACGCGGCATCACCACCGACCGGCTCCCTGTTCTGGATCGCCGACACCGGTGTGCGCTACGGCATCGACAACGAACCAGGGCCGACCGGACATGCCAAAGCCGTTGAGGCGCTTGGCTTGACGCCGCCCCCGGTTCCTGTTCCGTGGTCGGTACTGAGTTTGTTCGCGCCGGGGCCGACGCTGTCACGCGCCGACGCGTTGTTAGCCCACGATGGCCTGCCGCCCGACACTCGACGCAGCCGTCAAGCCTCAGCCCAGTGGGAGACCCGATGAGCCGCCTGATTTTCGAGGCCCGCCGCCGGCTGCCGCCGCCGACGACCCGCAAGGGCACCATCACCATCGAGGCGCCGCCAGAACTACCGCGGGTGATCCCGCCGTCGCTGCTGCGGCGTGCGCTGCCGTACCTGATCGTGATCCTGATCGTCGGGATGATCGTGGCGATGGTCGCCACCGGCATGCGGCTGATTTCCCCACAGACGCTGTTCTTCCCGTTCGTGCTGCTGCTGGCGGCGACCGCGCTTTACCGCGGCACCGACAACAAGACGCGCACCGAGGAGGTCGACGCCGAACGCGCCGACTACCTGCGTTACCTGTCGGTGGTTCGCGACAACATTCGCAGCCAAGCCGCCGAGCAGCGCGCGGCAGCCGAATGGTCACACCCTGACCCGACGGAGCTGGCGAGCATTCCCGGGTCGCGCCGGCAATGGGAACGCGACCCGAACGACTCCGACTTCCTGGTGGTGCGCGCCGGCCGGCACACGGTGCCGCTGGCCACGTCAGTGCGGGTCAACGACATCGCCGACGAGATCGACTTAGAACCGGTGTGCCACAGCGCATTACGCAGCCTATTGGATACCCAGCGCACCGTGCGCGACGTGCCGGTCGGTATCGACTTGGCCAAGGTGTCGTGCATCACCGTGCTCGGCGATGCCGACGAGGTGCGCGCCGCATTGCGCGCCTGGATCGCCCAGGCGGTGACGTGGCACGACCCGACTGTGCTCGGGATCGCATTGGCCACACCGGATTTGGAAGCCGCGGACTGGTCATGGCTGAAGTGGTTGCCGCACGCCGATATTCCCGGCCAGCTCGACGGTGTCGGCCCGGCCCGTTACCTGTCGACCAACCCCGACGAGCTGGCCAGACTGCTGGGCCCGGCGCTCGCGGATCGCCCGGCGTTCACCGGCGGTGCGGCTGAAGCGTTGCGGCATTTGGTGATCGTCGTCGACGACCCCGACTTCGACGTGACCGCCTCGCCGCTTTCGGCCGCCCGGGCCGGCGTGACCGTCATTCAGCGCTCGGTGACACCCCCGCACCGCGAACAATATCCGGATCCCGAGCGCCCGATTCTGCGGATCGGGCGCGGCCGCATCGAGCGTTGGCAGACCGGCGGCTGGCAGCGCTACATCGACACCGCCGACCAGCTCGACGCCGACGAAGCCAACCACCTGGCCCGTCAGCTGTCGCGCTGGGACTCCAATCCCACCCATGCCGGGCTGCGGTCGGCGGCCACCCGGGGCGCCACCTTCACCACCCTGTTGGGCATACCCGACGCCTCCCGGCTCGACGTGCCCGCATTGTGGGCGCCGCGACCCCGCGAGGAGGAATTGCGGGTGCCCATCGGCGTCACCGCGACCGGCGAGCCGCTGATCTTCGACCTCAAAGACGAAGCCGAAGGCGGGATGGGCCCGCACGGGCTGATGATCGGTATGACCGGCTCCGGCAAGTCGCAGACACTGATGTCGATTTTGTTGTCGCTGTTGACCACCCACTCGGCTGACCGGCTCATCGTCATCTACGCCGACTTCAAGGGCGAGGCCGGCGCCGACAGCTTCCGCAATTTCCCCCAGGTCGTCGCGGTCATCTCGAACATGGCCGAAAAGAAATCGCTCGCCGACCGGTTCGCCGACACGCTGCGCGGCGAGGTGGCCCGCCGCGAGGTGCTGCTGCGGGAGGCCGGACGGCGGGTGCAGGGCAGCGCCTTCAACTCGGTCACCGAATACGAGAACGCGATTGCGGCCGGGTACGATCTGGCCCCGATACCGACGCTGTTCGTGGTCGCCGACGAGTTCACCCTGATGCTGGCCGACCATCCCGAATATGCCGAGCTTTTCGACTACGTGGCCCGCAAAGGCCGCTCGTTCCGCATCCACATCTTGTTCGCCTCCCAGACGCTGGACGTGGGCAGGATCAAGGACATCGACAAGAACACCTCCTACCGGATCGGGTTGAAGGTAGCCAGTCCGGCGGTGTCGCGGCAGATCATCGGCGTGGAGGATGCCTACCACATCGAATCCGGCAAGGAGCACAAGGGCGTCGGCTTTCTTGTGCCCGCCCCCGGCGCCGCGCCGATCAAATTCCGCAGCACCTACGTCGACGGCATCTACGAACCGCCCCGGGCCACGAAAACGCTTGTGGTGCACTCGGCTCCCGAGCCGAAGCTCTTCACTGCGGGGCGGGTCGAGCCCGACCCGGAGACGGTGCTCGCCGGAAGCGACGAGGAGGAACCGACCGGGCCGCCGCGCAAGCTGATCGCCACCATCGGCGAGCAGCTGGCCCGCTACGGGCCGCGCGCGCCGGAGCTGTGGCTGCCACCGCTAGACGACTCCATCCCGTTGAACACTGTGCTGGCGCGCGCGGCCCTACCGCCACGGCAATGGCGCTGGCCGCTGGGTGAGATCGACAAGCCCTTCGAGATGCGCCGTGACCCTCTGGTTTTCGACGCATTGTCGTCGGCCGGCAACATGGTCATCCACGGCGGCCCGAAGTCGGGCAAATCGACGGCGCTGCAGACGTTCATCCTGTCCGCCGCCAACCTGCACTCGCCACGCGAGGTGACGTTCTACTGCCTGGACTACGGCGGCGGTCAGCTGCGCGCGCTCGAAGACCTGGCCCATGTCGGCAGTGTGGCCTCTCCGCTAGAACCCGAACGCATCCGGCGCACCTTCGGTGAACTCGAGCAACTGCTGCTGGCTCGTCAGCGGCGGGAAGTATTCCGGAACCGGCGCGGCAACGGCTCCGGTGTCGACGACGGGTACGGCGAGGTGTTCCTGGTCGTCGACAACATCTACGCGTTCGGCCGCGACAACACCGACCAGTTCAACACCCGAAACCCATTGCTGGCCAAGGTCACCGAGTTGGTCAACATCGGATTGGCCTACGGCATCCACGTGGTCATCACCACCCCCAGCTGGCTGGAAGTGCCGCTGGCGATGCGCGACGGCCTAGGCCTGCGCCTCGAACTCAAGCTGCACGACGCGCGCGACAGCAACGTGCGCGTCGTTGGAGCGCTGCGCCGCCCGGCCGAGGCGGTGCCCCCTGACCAGCCCGGAAGAGGCCTGACCATGGCCGCCGAGCACTTCCTGTTCGCAGAACCCGACCTTAAGCAGATCGCCGAGATCAACGCCCGCTACCCCGGGATCAGCGCACCGCCCGTGCGGTTGTTGCCGACCAACCTCCCGCAGAGCGCGGTCGGCGAGATCTACCCTGGCCCGGAGCGGGTGGTCATCGGTCAGCGCGAAGAAGACCTGGCGCCGGTCGAGCTCAACTTCGCCGACAACCCGCTGCTGATGGTGTTGGGCGACACCAAGTCCGGCAAGACCACGCTGCTGCGCCACATCATCCGCACCGTCCGCGACCACTCCACCCCAGACCAGGTCGCGTTCACGGTGGTGGACCGCCGGCTGCACCTCGTCGACGAACCGCTGTTCCCCGACAACGAGTACACCGTCAACGTGGACCGGGTCCTGCCGGTGATGCTCGGGCTTTCCGCGCTCATCGAGTCGCGCCGCCCGCCGGCGGGCATGTCTGCGGCGCAACTGACCAATTGGAACTACCAAGGTCAAACCCACTACCTGATCATCGACGACGTCGACCAGATACCCGACACCCCCGCGATGAGCGGCGCATTCGTCGGCCAGCGGCCGTGGACCAGCCTCATCGGGCTGCTGTCGCAGGCCAGCGACCTGGGGTTGCGGGTGATCGTCACCGCGCGCGCCACCGGGTCGGCCCACGCGTTGATGACCAGCCCGCTGCTGCGCCGGCTCAACGAGCTACAGGCGACCACGTTGATGTTGTCGGGTAACCCGCAAGACGGCGGCAAGATCCGCGGACAGCGGTTCGGTCGACTGCCTGCCGGGCGGGCAATCCTGTTGGGCGACACAGATATTCCGACGTACGTGCAGTTGGTCAACCCGCTCGTCGACGAAAGCGTGACCGTTGACGGTCGGTGAGTTTCACCGGAAGGAGAAGTTGAAATGACGCTCCGAGTCGTTCCCGAAGGCTTGGCTGCGACCAGTGCTGCGGTCGAAGCGCTGACGGCCCGGTTGGCGGCCGCGCATGCCGGTGCCGCCCCGCTGATCACCGCGGTGATGCCGCCGGCGGCCGATCCGGTGTCACTGCAGACCGCCGTCGGGTTCAGCGCGCAGGGCAGTGAGCACGCCGCGGTGGCCGCCCAGGGTGTCGAAGAACTGGGCCGCGCCGGTGTGGGTGTCGGTGAGTCCGGCGTCAGTTACGCCACCGGCGATGCGGCCGCGGCGTCGACGTATATGGTCGCCGGCTCCTGACGATGACCGCACCGATCTGGATGGCTTCGCCGCCGGAGGTGCATTCGGCGCTGTTGAGCGCCGGACCGGGCCCGGGTTCCTTGTTGGCGGCGGCGGGAGCGTGGTCGTCGCTGAGCGCCGACTACGCCTCGGCTGCAGCCGAACTCAGCGCGTTGGTGGGACAGGTGCAGGCGGGCTCGTGGGAAGGGCCCAGCGCTGAGCAGTATGTGGCCGCCCATGTGCCGTATCTGGCGTGGCTGATGCAAGCCAGCGTCAACAGTGCAGGGGCGGCTGCCCAGCATGAAACCGCGGCGGCGGCCTACACCAGCGCGCTGGCGGCGATGCCCACCTTGGCGGAGCTGGCTGCCAACCACGCCATCCACGCGGTGCTGGTCGCGACGAATTTCTTTGGCATCAACACGATTCCGATCGCCCTCAACGAGGCCGACTACGTGCGGATGTGGATCCAGGCCGCCACCACGATGGCGACCTATCAAGCGGTCGCCAGCACCGCGGTCGCGTCGACGCCACAAACCACACCGGCCCCGGCGGTGGTAAACCCAGTGTCGTCGTGGTTCAACTCGGCGGTCGCAGCCGTCCATACCGTCGAGCAGCTCGCCCAAGACGCGTCCACGCTGAACCCGTCCGACCTGCTGTCGTCGTTTTTGAACCTGATCCAAAACTTCAGTGTCGCGGCCTTTATGCAGGATCCGGTGGGGTACACCCAGCAGATCGTCGAGTCCTTCGTGGGGAAGTTCCCCCTGCTGTCGGACCTTTATTTTGGGTTCGGCGGCGACCACCTCTTCGAATTCCTGCAGAATCCGGTGGGATTCGTGGAGAACATCGTCAACAAGTTCTTGGCAGACCCGATGACCGCGCTGAGCAATCCGTTCTTGCTGGTTCTCAGCCCCGACGATTTTGCATCCATTGGGTACCAGGTGTTTTCGCCGTTCATGCCCCTCACGGCTGCGGTGACGCCGACCTTCATGGCCCCGGTGGGAGGTGTGCTGGCCGGTCAGGTGGAGCTCGGTGAGGTGCCAGCCGGCGCCACGCAGGCGACCGAGCCCGTGGCGGTTGGCGCCACCCAGCCCACCACCGTGTGGCAGCCTGCTGCGCCGATCGCCTCGTCGAGTATCGCGGCCCCTGCGACGACAGCGGCACCTGCCCCCGCGACGGCTCCGGCAACTGGCGGTCCGGCCCCGGCGACGCCGCCGGCCACCGGCGTCGCGGGTTTCGCCTACCCATACCTGGTTGGCGGCGGCCCCGGCGTGGGATTCGACTCGGGGCTGGGCACCCACGC
>NZ_CAXUCH010000157.1:0-10337 GCF_964249325.1 uncultured Mycobacterium sp.
GATCGGCTCCCGTCGAAGCCACCCGGCCCTAACACTGTGCACCAATAGGTGTTTTAGATGGCAGTCCGGATTCTGGTCGCCAAACCCGGACTCGACGGCCACGACCGCGGCGCCAAGATCGTCGCCCGCAGGTTGCGTGACGCGGGTTTCGAGGTGATCTACACCGGCATCCGGCAGCGCATCGAAGACATCGCCTCGATCGCGGTGCAGGAAGACGTGGCACTGGTGGGTTTGAGCATCCTGTCGGGTGCCCACTTGGCGCTGACGGCCCGCACCATCGAAGCGCTACGGGCCGCGGACGCCGCCGACATCGCCGTCGTCGTCGGCGGCACGATTCCCGAGTCCGACGTGCCCAAGCTGCTGGATGTCGGTGCTGCGGCGGTCTTTCCCACCGGGACGCCCCTGGACGTCCTGGTGCGCGAGATCCGCAAGCTGACCGGCAGCAACCCCCCACCTGACCTGAAAGGAACAGTGGAACAGTGCGCCTCGGAGTGATGATCGGTGCCGAGCGCGGCGATGCCGCGCGCAAGGTCACCAAACTGCTTGACGACATCGAGTGGGCCGAGGCCGCCGGCATGGACACCGCGTGGATACCGCAGGTGCCCAACGACTTCGACGCGCTGACAGCGGTCGCGCTGATGGCTACCCGGACGACGCGAATCGAACTCGGTACCGCTGTGGTGCCGTTGCAGGCGCAGCATCCGATTGTGTTGGCGCGTCAGGCGTTGTCAGTACATGCCGCCGCCGGCGGCAGGCTGGCCCTCGGAGTCGGGCCGTCGCATCACTGGATCATTCGCGACATGCTCGGCTTGCCCTGCGAACGGCCGGCCGCGTTCACCCGCGACTACCTGGAGGTGCTCGCCGTCGCCTTCCGCGACCCCGGCCCGGTGGACGTCGAGAACGAGACCTTCACCGTGCATAACCCGCTGGATCTCGCCCCAGTGGCGCCGCTGCCGGGATCGTCGCCGCGCTCGGACCGGTGATGCTTGCGCTGGCGGGGGAGCGCGCCGACGGTACCGTGTTGTGGATGGCCGATGAACGCGCGTGCGCCGAGCACGTGGTCCCGCGGATCACCAAGGCCGCCGAGAATGCGGGCCGCCCGGCTCCGCGCATCGTCGCCGGCATACCTGTATGCCTTTGCGCACCAAGCGAAGTCGACGCTGCCCGTGAGCGCGCCAACCCGATCCTGGGCGAGGCGGAAGTCTCGCCGAACTATCAGCGGCTGCTGGATTACGGCGACGCCCGTGACGTCGGCGACCTGTGCGCGGCCGGCGACGAGGAGGCCATCTTGGCGCGGTTCCGTCGCTTCGCCGACGCCGGGGTGACCGATCTGTCCGTGTGGTTGCTGCCGGTCGGCAACAACCGCGACGAGCTCGTGGCCTCCAAACGCCGCACGAGGGAACTTATCGCGGCGCTCGGCGCCGAAGTGCGATGACGGCACCACTGGCGGGAATCCGGATCCTCGAGGTCGGCACTATGCTGGCCGGGCCGTATGCCACGATGCTGCTGGCCGACCTCGGTTCAGAGGTCATCAAAATCGAGCCGCCCGGCGGGGAGATTTCCCGCCAGGTTTCCGACAGCTACTTCGCCAGCCTCAACCGCAACAAGAGCAGCATCTGTCTGGACCTGAAGTCGCAAGAGGCCCAAGCCAAGTTAGGCGAGCTCGTCGCGCAATCCCATGCGCTGCTGGTGAATCTGAAACCATCGGCGATCCGCAGGCTGGGGCTGACCTACGACGCGCTGCGCCGCTTCAACGAACGGATCGTGTGTGTGGCGATCACCGGGTTCGGGCTAGACGGCGGTGATGAGCCCGCGTTCGACTATGTCATCCAAGCGACCACGGGCGTGGCGGCGCTCACCGGCGAGCCCGACGGACCGCCGACCCTGCCCGGCTACTCCTCGGCCGACAACTCCACCGGGTTGGCCGCAGCACTTGGACTGCTCGCGCAAATCACATCGGGCCGGGGCGGCCAGGTGGACGTGTCACTGCGCGACGTGATGCTCTCCCAACTCAACTATCACGCATCGGCCTACCTCAACGACGGCGTCGAACCGCAACGCCGGCCCTTCGGCGCACATTCGTATTACGTTCCGGCGCAGATGTTTCCGACTGCAGCTGGGTATCTGGCGCTGTTCGTCACCCATGACGGGTTCTGGAAATCTTTTGCCGCCGAAGCCGACATCGACGGGTTTGAAACCATGGTGGAACGGGTGGCCCGGCGAGACGAGGTACTGGCCGTGGTCAGCGCCGCGCTGGCCAACGATACCGCCGCCAATTGGGAAGCACGGCTGCGACCGCTCGGGGTACCCGCCGCGGCCGTCCGCACGCTGCCCGAAGCGCTGAACGCCACGCCCGACTTGGTCGTTGCCGCAGGGGATTTCCGTCTCGTCGGCAGCCCGGTCCGCATCGCCGGGTACCAGCCGGAGTACCGGCCGCCGCCGGAACTCGCCTAACGGCCCCGACGCTCGGTCGTTAGCTCGAGTAGCCGCATCGTCGGCGGCGGGTCCAACTGCAGCGCGTCGGAGAGCTGCAACTCGCCCGCATGGGCAAGCATGTTGTCGAGGATCGCCTGCAGGTCGTCGCCCTCGATCTCGTAGAGCGCGACATAGGGTCCGTCGTCGGCGACCGGTCGCAGCCGCCGGGCCGCCACGAATCCGTCGAGCGAGAGCAGCTGGGGCAGATGGATGTCGTCGTACCAGGAGTTGTACTCCGCAACGCGATCCGGTGAGCTGGGTCGACTCTCGACATGAAGGACGCCTCTGGGCATCGTCACCGCCTCTTACTCGTAGCGCACCGTGACCGACGGTGTGTCCGGCACGGACTGGCAGGTCAGAATGTAGCCCTCGTCCACCTCGTCGTTGTCGAGCGCTTCGTTGTTCCGTATGGTCGCACGGCCTTCGGTGAGCAGGGCCATGCACGTGCCACAGTTACCCTGCTCGCAGCTGAACGGTGGCGTCAGACCTGCCCGTCGCGCGGTCTCCAGCAAGGTCTCCCCGGGGACCCGCGGCACCGATGCCTTCTTGCGCTCGAGGAAAATCGTCACCGTCCCCTGCGCCTCGGTGCCGGCGTCCGGCGCCGGCTCCGAAGGCTGGGGCTTGATCGTCGGCGCGAGATCGAAATCCTCGACGAAGACCCGTCCCGGCCCAGACAGCGCCGAGCGCACCACGGCCATGAACCCTCCCGGGCCGCACACATAGTTGTCGGCGTCAACGTCCGAGCCGACGAACTCCCGGAGGGCATCCGCGTCGATCAACCCCTGCTCGACGTCGATATGGCGCATCACCGTCAGCCGGCCCGGATACCGCACCACGAGCTCGTCCAGCACCGCCTCGAAGATCACCGATTCCCGGTCGCGGTCGGCGCACAGCACCCGTATCGAGCGGTCGGTCGTGGCGAATGCGCTTTTAATCAGCGACCCAATCGGAGTGACGCCGCTGCCGCCGGCGAAGGCCAGCAACGGCACCGAGGTCGGCTGCAAGCAGAAGGTCCCGGCGGCTCTGGTCATGGTCAGTTCATCGCCTTCAGCCACGCTGTCGACCAGGCAGTTGGACACCTTGCCACCTGGCACCCGCTTGACGGTGGTCATCAGCTCGGGATCGGTCTCGGGCGCGCTGGACATCGAATCCGACCGGTACAGCTCCTCGCCGTCGACATGCACGCGGAACGTGCAGTATTGCCCGGCGCGATAGGGGAATGGTTGCTGGTGGGGAGCTAGCACGAAGCTGCGGGTGTCGGCGGTTTCCTTGATCACCCGGGTCACCGTCGCCTGTTGGAACACATGCAGTTCCGCCATGGCCGCACCCTCCGCATCTTGCGTTCTTCGATATAGAGAATACTATTCTCTCAAAACGATAGGATCATCTCAACGTGATGGCGGAAACCGTGACCGCGCCGGCGGCGCTCGTGTACGAGGAACGGCGCTACAGCCTGCCGCAGCTCGACATACTGGCCGGCGGTCTGGCGGCTTTCCTCGCCAAACGCGGTGTGACGGCGGGTCAGCGCGTCGCGTTGATGGCGTCTAACCGGCCGGAGTTCGTGGCCGGGCTGCGTGCCATCTGGCGGTTAGGCGCGGCGGTGGTGCTGATCAGCCCCGCCTGGAAGCGCGCCGAAGTCGAGCACGCGCTGGCGCCGACGCAGCCCGCCCACGCGGTCGGAGACCATCCGGTGCTGGCCGAGCTGATGCCGATGCTGCATCTCGACGAGCCGATCACGGCGAGTGATGTCCCCGACCGCCCGTCGCCTCCGGATGCCGACGCGGTGTTGGTGTTCAGCTCCGGCACCACCGGCCTGCCCAAAGCCGTCCGCCACACCCATGCCTCGCTGCGCGCCGCGGTCGGGCACTGGCGCGAAGCCCTGCAATTGACGCCGCGCGACCGAATCCAAAGCGCCACCCCGCCGTCACACATCCTGGGTTTGCTCAACATGGTCACCGCGATCGAAACGGGTATATGGCTGCGGCTGCATCGCCGCTTCGACGTCGAGGCGATGCTGCACCACATCGAAGCCGACCGCATCACCGTCGAAATGGCCGTTGCGCCAATAGCACTGGCCATCGCGTCGCACCCGCGGCCGGAATCCTATGACCTGTCGTCGCTGCGGTTCATCATCTGGGGCGCAACGCCGGTCAGCCCGAGCGTCGCCGAAACCGTCACCCGGCGCACCAAGGCTTCAGCGAGCCCGGCGCCGGTTCAGATCTGGCGTCGCTGAAGACCACCGCGACCCGCGACGGGGACAGCTATGTGGTGCACGGACACAAGATCTGGACCAGCTACTCCGACGTCGCCGACTGGTGCCTGCTGCTGGCCCGCACCGACCCGGACGCCCCGCGGCACAAAGGCATCTCGGCATTCATCATCTCGATGAAACAGCCTGGCGTGCAACAACGTCCGCTGCGGATGATGAACGGCGTCACCAGCGAGTTCGGGCAAGTGTTCTTCGACGGTGCGACGGTGCCCAGCGACCAGCTGATCGGCGCTCCCGGTGAAGGCTGGGCGCTGGCCATGACCGTGGTCGGACACGAACGCGAACCGTCCACGCTCGGATATGCCGCCCGATACGGCAAGCTCGTACGGCAACTCGCTGCGCGCAGCGACGGTCCCGCGTCTGACGAACTCGCCTGGGCCGCAGTGCAAACCGAGATGCTGACTCATCACGTGCGGCGGCGGCTGTCCGAACAGCTCGACGGCGTACGGCACGGACCGGAAGGATCGCTGGACAAGCTGCTGATGACCTGGGTCGAGCAGTCGGTCGGCCACGCCGCGCTGGCGGTCGGCGGAACCCGTGACCCCGATTTGTTGAGCGCCTACCTATACAGCCGCGCCCAAAGCGTCATGGGCGGCACCTCGCAGATCCAGAAGAACATCATCGCCTGACGCATCTTGGGATTGTAGGAGTGATCGCGAACGCGGGCGAAGCCCGGGTGAAGCGGGTCACGACCATCGAAGTAGGAGTGATCGCGAACGCGGGCGAAGCCCGGGTGAAGCGGGTCACGACCATCGAAGGAGTCTGACGTGTACGACATGCCGGAGGAAATCGACGTCCAAGCCGACGGGCCGCTGCGCATCATCACGTTGCATCGCCCGGATGCGCTCAAAGCGGTCAACGACAGCCTGCACACCGGGCTGGCGCAGCTGTAGCCGCGGCTCAGCGACGACCGCACGGCTCGAGCCGCGGTGCTCACCGGCAGCGGCCGCGCTTTCTCGGCGGGTGGCGACTTTCACTATTTGGCCGAGCTGGCCCAGGACGCCGACCTGCGCGCCAAGACCATTGCGCACGGCCGCGAGATCGTGCTGGGCATGGCTCGCTGCCGAATCCCGGTGGTGGCGGCGGTCAATGGGCCCGCTGTGGGACTGGGCTGCAGCCTGGTGGCACTCAGCGACATCGTCTACATCGCCGAGGAGGCCTATCTCGCCGATCCGCACGTGCAGGTGGGGCTGGTGGCCGCGGACGGCGGACCGATCACCTGGCCGCTGCACATCAGTTTGCTGCTGGCCAAGGAATACGCCTTGACCGGTGCGCGGATTCCCGCGGTGCGGGCAGTGGAACTCGGGCTGGCCAACCATGTGGTCGCCGATCCGCTGGCGGAGGCGGTGGCCGCCGCCAAGCGGATCATGGAACTGCCCCAGCAAGCCGTCGAGAACACCAAGCGGGTACTCAACGTGCACCTCGAGCGGGCGGTGCTGGCCACGCTCGACTTCGCACTGACGGCGGAGAACCAGTCCTTCCAGACCGAGGACTTCCGCTCGATCGTCGCCAAGGTGACCGCCGGAAAGAACTGACGTTCGCGCGTTAGGCACCCTCGTCGAGCGTGACGCTGCAGTCACGATCGGCGGCCAGCGTGACGCTACGGTCACGCTCGACGGGCGCGCGGGCGCTACTTAGGTGGGAATCGCAACGCGCCGTCGAGGCGGACGACTTCGCCGGTGAGGTAGTCGTTTTCGATGACGCTCTGCACAAACGCCGCGTACTCCGCTGGTCGGCCCATTCGCTTGGGGAAGGGCACCTGTGGGCCCCAGTACGCCTCAAACTGGTCGCCGGCCTGGCCATAGGCGGGCGTCAGGAAGGTGCCGGGGGCGATCGTCACCACGCGGATGCCCAGCGGCGACAGATCACGTGCTGCCACCAGGGTCATGCCGACGACTCCGCCTTTGGCCGCGGCGTAGGGCAGCTGACCGATCTGTCCCTCGTAGGCCGCGATCGATGTGGTCGGACTGGACATGCGCCAGCCCACTTTCGAGATCGCCGAATTTCACGCGCTTGGCCTCACCGACCCTGCGTCGATCGACCGCGCCGTCCTCGCTCGCGGCCGCCTCCTGCCGGTAGCACCAGGAGGAGCTGGCCGGCCTGCTCCATGCGCAGACGATTGCCGAGGCGATAGATTGGTGTCGCGCTCATCCCGATGCACTGGACGATGGGGGCTATCGGTTGTCGAAAGAGGCGATCATCCTCTACACGATGAAGAACACCGTGTCATTGGGCGCAAAGGCATTCGCATCAACTGCACCGGGCCGGGCATGACCGACACCCCGATCCTCGATCGGCTGCGGACCGCGTACGAATTCGCGGCGGTCGCAGCCGACAACCTCATGGTCGAAGCGTCGATCTCTCGGGTCGAGGGCACGCTTTTGCCGATGCACATGCTCTGTCTGCGCGACATGGGGTTGATGCTCGGCGAATGCTGGGACCTCACCGCGCTGGCCGACGACTGCGCCGCCGACGGTGTCTACGAATTCCAGCTCATCGGCCTACCGCTGAGCCGTTGGGGCCGTGGGCTCCCCGGTGAATTCGATCGCAATTAAGTAAGTAGGTGCCTTCATGACTGCACGCAAGACCCAAGCGCCGCTCGTCGTCGGGATTGGTGGCACCTTACGGCCGAACTCGTCGACCGAACGGGCACTGCGGTACTGCCTGGCGGCGGTCGAGCGACAGGCCGGACGCACCAAGCTGTATTGCGGAAAGGACCTCGATTTGCCGATGTACAGCCCGCACGAGTTGGAACGTACTCCTAAGGCCGCCGAATTGGTCCGCGCGCTTCGAGATGCCGACGCTGTCGTGGTGGCTTCACCCGGATACCACGGCAGTGTGTCGGGGCTGATCAAGAACGCCCTGGACTACATCGAAGACTTGCGTGAGGACCCGCGAGTGTATCTCGACAACACGCCTTGGGGCTGCATCACGTGTGCGTACGGGTGGCAGGCCTCCGTCGGCACGCTGAACCATCTGCGGAGCATCGGACACGCGCTGCGTGCCTGGCCGACTCCACTCGGCGTGGCGATTAACTCCGCGGACCGGATCTGGGATGAGAACGGCGAATTGACCGATATGACGATCAAGAGCCAACTTGAGTTGCTCGCTACGCAATTGGTCACGTTTGCACCTCCTGCCCGCGGGATGGCATGAGTACAGACAATCTGCGCAAAACGGCTGGGAGCCGGCCACTGCCGCAAATCGAGAAGGCCAACACGGTCAACGAACTGCTGCTCGAATTCCTCGATCAGTAACGGTTAGGGCGCACTCGGCCGTTCACGCTCCGTTCACCTTCGAACCGCCGTATATTCGCGGTGTGTTCAACCGTTCCGTCGCCGGGCGCCGCCGCGTCCGTGCGACCCGCGCGCTGAGCCTTCTGGCAGCCTGCGCACTGGTGGTGTCGGGATGCAGTAGCAACGCAAACACGTCGTCGGCGGGATCCAACGGCGGTTCGACAACAGTGAACTGCGGCGGCAAGAAGAAACTCCATGCCAGCGGATCGACCGCGCAAGTGCACGCTGTCGAACAATTTGTCTACGCCTATATCCGGGCATGCCCCGGCTACACGCTGGACTACGTGGCAAATGGCTCCGGCAAAGGGGTGGAGGAGTTTGTCAGCAACGAAACCGATCTGGCGGGCTCCGACAAGCCGTTGGATCCGACGAAGGGTCAGCCCGACAGGGCGGCGGCACGATGCAGTTCGTCGGCGTGGGACTTGCCTGCGGTGTTCGGGCCGATCGCGATCACCTACAACATCAAAGACGTGAGCACGCTGAACCTGGACGGTCCCACCACCGCGAAGATTTTCAACGGCGGCATCACGATGTGGAACGACCCGGCGATCAAGGCGCTCAACAGCGACGCCAACCTGCCGGCAACGCCCATTCACGTGATTTTCCGCAGCGACAAGTCCGGCACAACAGCAAACTTCCAGGATTACCTCGATGCCGCATCCAACGGTGCGTGGGGCAAGAGCATCGGCGAGGTGTTCAACGGCGGTGTCGGCGACGGGTACAACGGCAATGACGGCACATCCGCTGCGGTGAAGAACACCGACGGGGCGATTACCTACAACGAGTGGTCATACGCGGTGGGCCGTCAGTTGAGCATGGCCCAGATCATCACGTCGGCCGGCCCTGATCCGGTGGCGATCACGACCGACTCCGTCCGCAAGACGATCGACGGAGCCCGGTTCAAGGGACAGGGCAATGACTTGGTACTTGACACGACGTCGTTCTACAAGCCCACGCAGTCCGGCGCCTATCCGCTGGTGCTGGCGACGTATGAGATCGTCTGCTCCAGGTATCCGGATTCCGCCACTGGAGCGGGTGTAAAAGCGTTTATGCAAGCCACAATTGGCGCCGGCCAAGACGGGTTGGACCAGTATGGATACATTCCGCTGCCGGACTCCTTCAAAAACAAACTCGCAACGGCCGTGAATGCTATCGCGTGAAACAGGTGGTCCGGGAATCGAGATGGGATTTTATGAAATGGCTCAGAATTCCCTATGAGCAAAGCCATTTCGCGATGGCCTCAGTCGCCAAGGAATTGTCATGTTGACGAGTAGCATCTGTTTGGAAATGGCGGCGTGGAGGTCGGCAGGTGCGGCCGGCTGTGGTCGTCTCGCTCGGCTGGGCGGGGGAAGGGAGCATCGATGGTGAGCGGCCCCCAGCTTTCGCGGGTCGGATCGCGGTTTGGGCCCTATCAACTACTGCGGCTGCTAGGCCGCGGCGGGATGGGCGAAGTCTATGTGGCCGAGGACACCCGCAAACACCGGGTGGTGGCATTGAAGCTGATCTCGGGCCAATTCTCGGGCAATCCGGTCTTCCGGGCGCGCTTGCAACGCGAGGCCGACGCGGCAGGGCGGCTGACCGAGCCCCATGTGGTGCCGATCCATGACTACGGAGAGATCGACGGCCAGTTCTACGTGGAAATGCGCCTGATCGACGGTATTTCGCTACGCAACGTTTTGTTGCGGGAGGGTCCGATGCCCCCCGCACGGGCGGTTGCGATCGTGAGCCAAGTTGCCGCCGCGCTGGACGCCGCGCATGCTGCCGGCGTGACGCACCGAGACGTCAAACCGGAAAACATCTTGATCACCGGCAACGACTTCGCCTATCTGGTGGATTTCGGTATCGCACGCGCTGCTACCGATCCCTCGCTGACACAAACCGGGATCGCGGTGGGCACTTACAACTACATGGCGCCCGAGCGCTTCAGTGGGGACGAGGTCACCCACAGCGCCGATATCTATTCGCTGGCCTGCGTGTTGAACGAATGTTTGACCGGGGCGCCTCCATATCCCACGGACAGCATGGAGCGGTTGATCGCCTCGCATCTGATGCAACCGCCGCCGCGGCCCAGCCAGTTGCGACCCGGGCAGGTTCCACCGTCGTTAGACCAGGTGATCGCCAAAGGAATGGCCAAAAACCCGGGGGAGCGTTATCGCAGCGCCGGTGAATTCGCCCGGGCTGCCCACGATGCGCTGACGACGTCCGAGCAACACCAGGCCGCGACGATTCTGCAGCACAGCGAAGAAGAAACCCGGCCGGCCCGCGCCGTGGGAGCCGATCCCCGGACGACCCGTGCC
>NZ_CAXUCH010000158.1:0-10333 GCF_964249325.1 uncultured Mycobacterium sp.
CATAGAGCGTTACTGCGCGCATGTCGATTCCTCACAGATCCAATCGAGTGCCCGCTGCAGAATGATGTCGGGTTGGAAGCGCACCATCGACCAGTGATCAGAACGAACCGTTCCGCGGGTGCGGTAGCGGTCCATGATGTCGATGTGATGGGGCAGGTTGATGAACCGCTCAAGGCTGTCCTCGTTGTCCCACACCGAAATCGAACCCCCACGCATGGCCGCCGGCAGCGACCACAGCCACAGGCCGAGGGCGCCCGGCATCGCATACCAGCCCAGGCGCATCCGTAACCCTTTCAGCGCCACCCCTGGCAGGTCAAGGCGGTGATGGGCCCGATACTCGGTGACGCTGACCACGATCGGCCTGGTGACTGGTTGGCACGGGCCGGGCATCCACGGCAGGATCACCGGTCCCTATAATGCTTGCACGCTGTTGTTCGTCGCTCTCACACTTTCGAGCATGGCGCTACGATTGGTCTGTGTCACGGTCCAATGGAGATATTTATACGCAGACCAATTCGGGTGATCCTGGCTTCCCGCTGGAGGTCATGCTTGTCCTGGACCGGTCGAGGCGCGGTGCGCGCCAGCAGCTGCAGGAGCAGTTGCGACTGGCGATCCAAGACGGGCGGCTGGCGCCGGGCAAGCTGCTTCCACCCACACGGGTGATGGCGCGCGATCTTGGAGTGGCTCGGAGCGTCGTTGTCGACGTGTATCAACAGCTCGCCGCGGATGGATACCTCTGCGCCCGGCAGGGGTCGGGCACCCGGGTCCTGCCGATCGCCCGGCCAGGAATGTCGGTTCGATCACGCAAGGCTGAGTCGGCTCCCGTGGTGCGCTTTTTCGGCGGGCTCCCTGACCCTTCGTTGTTTCCCCGAGCTGAATGGCTACGCCACTATCGTGCAGCGCTGAGTAACATGCGCAACGAGCAGCTGGGCTACCCTGGGCCGCTTGGGACGTTCGAGCTGCGTGACGCGCTGGCGAATTACCTCGCTCGGGTTCGCGGCGTCGCCACCGCGCCCGAGCGCACCCTGATCTGCGCGGGCTTAACGCAGGCCATTGTGTTGGTGTGCCGAGCGTTGCGGGTTCGGGGCATCGACGCGATCGCTGTAGAAGATCCGGGCTTTGGACTGCACCGCCAAGTCATATCCAACACCGGGCTGCAAGTGGTGCCACTTCCAGTCGACCGCCACGGTGTGCAGGTGGCCAGGCTTGCGCAGCTAAACGTCGGCGCGGTGCTGACCGCCCCGGCCCATTCGTACCCGACCGGTGCTGTTTTGAGCGGTGACCGCCGCGCTGCCCTCGTGACGTGGGCGGATGAGTGCGAGGGGCTCATCATAGAAGACGACTATGATGCGGAGTTCCGCTACGACCGGGCACCCGTTGGTGCGCTGCAGGGACTCTCGCCGGAACGAGTGGTCTACGCCGGCTGCGCCAGCAAGACGCTAACGCCGGCGCTTCGGCTCGGATGGATCGTCCTGCCGCGCTGGCTCATCGACGAAGTAACCCAGCAGAAGCTACTCGACGACATGGGCAGCACCGTCGTGGAACAACTCGCAATGGCGCGATTCGTTAATACCGGGGCACTGACACGCCACCTCCGCCGGGTGCGCCCAATCTATCGGCGCCGACGCGAGGCAGCGCTCGACGCGGTGACCGCCTCACTGCCAGGCGCGGTGCCAAGCGGCATCGCCGCCGGGCTCCATGTATACGTGCAGCTACCTGACTGGTGTGACGAAGCGGATCTCGTCGCGGCTGCAGGCAAGCAAGGCCTGCTCATTGAAGGAGCCTGCTGGCACTGGTCCGCGCCTGCGGACGCCCCACCGGCATTAGTAGTCGGCTACGGCGCAATCACAGAACCCACGATCCGCAAGGGGCTCGGAATCCTCGGATCACTGTACCAAGCTCAACGTCGCATGACGGGCAATCGCGATGGCACCCTCGGCGGTCAACATCAAGCTCCAAAGTAGCGCCGGTTCATTTTATGCTGCTTGGCTTTGAAGTTAGCGTTTCGGCATGCCGTCCTCGGTAGGGCAGAGAAGCCGGTTTCAAAGCTCGCGTGCGCCGTGGCCATGCTCTGAAGCGCCACCACACGTCAGCATTCTGCGGGAATTCCGTACAGTTAGCGGACTGCGCCAGGTGATGCGGTCGCGAGGCCGACCTTGCGGCATCCGTCCAATAATCGGTGGTCGTATGTGACGAACGCTGTGAGTTCCCGCTCTATTTGGGCTGCGGCCGCCAGGTGAATCGCGCGGAGAGAACGCAAGGTGGGCGGCCCGATGGTTTCGGCTGGAGCGATCACAGGTTCGTTGATCGGGAAGATGTCGAGCCGGTCGAGTAGATAACGGGCACGCTCAGATTGAGCTGGTTCCCGATATCGCGCAACGACTTTCATCAACTCGACCCGGCTGAGCGCGCTCGTCGCCCCGTACTGGTTTCCAAGCTAGACCCGCGCTGCAACGCTGGTTTGGGAGGTACGTCCTTGGGCTCACCATAGTTTCTGATTCTGCCGCCGTGGGAGTTCTGCCGTCTCGTCGGCGCCCGGGTCGTCGTCGTTGATCGACGAAATCATGGGTGAGGGTGCGCGGCGGATGCTGGCCGAGGTGCTGCGGGCCGAGGTCGACGCCTATTCGCCCAGTTCGCCGACGTGCGCGATGAGAGCGGGCACCGGCTGGTGGTGCGCAACGGCTGCCACCAGCCCCGCGACGTGCTCACTAGTGCTGGCTCAGCAACGGTTCTCTTCGGCGATTCTGCCGCCGTGAGCGCGCAAGACCCCGAAGATCGGCGAGGTGTTGCCGCTGCTGTACCTGCACGGGCTTTCGACCGGCGATTTGTGCCGGCCCTCGGGCAGTTCCTCGGCTCGGCCAAGGGCCTGTCGTCTTCGACGGTCAGCAAGCTCACTGAGACCTGGAAATCGGAGGCTCGCGCGTTCGCCGAACGGGACCTGTCGCACGTGGACTTCGTGTAGCTGCGGGCCGATGGGATTCACGTCAACGTCCGTTTGGAGGAGGACAGGCTGTTGGTGATGATCGGGGTGCGTGCGTGCCGATGGCCGCAAGGAGCTCGTCGCGCTGGCCGAAGGGTATCGCGAGTCGACCGGGTCGTGGGCGGATCTGTTGCGCGACTGCAAACGCCGCGGCATGCGGGCGCCGGTGCTGGCAGCCGGTGACGGTGCGCTGGGGTTCTGGGGTGCGCTGCGCGAGATGTTCCCGGAGACGCGCGAGCAGCGCTGCTGGTTCCACAAGATATCGAATGTTCTTGCCGCTCTGCCGAGCTGGGCCTGCCGCCCGCTGCCAGCGACGCGGCCATTTACGTGCACGAGCTGTCCAGGCACTTCGGGCACGTGCGGGCCGTCGACGGGATTGACCTGGAAGTCCGGGCGGGCAGCACTATCGCGCTGCTTGGCCCGAATGGTGCCGGCAAGACCACCACGATCTATCTGATGCTGGGCGTGCTCGCACCCGATCACGGTGCGGTGCACCTGTTTGGATCATCGCCTAGGTGTGCGGTTGCCGCCGGGCGGGTAGGCGCGATGCTGCAGGACACGGGCCTGATGGCCGGCGTGCGGGTCGGGCAGTTGCTCACGGTCATCCGTGAGCTGTATCCGGCACCCGCTTCCCTGCGAGAACTCATCGACGCGGCGAGTATCGCTGGTCTCCTTCGCCGCCGCACCGACCGGCTGTCCGGTGGACAGGCCCAACGCGTCCGCTTCGCCCTGGCAGCCGCGGGAAACCCCGATCTGCTGGTGCTCGATGAGCCGACTGTGGGGCTGGATGTGCAAGCCCGCGAAGGGTTTTGGGCCAGGATACGCAGCCATGCCGCCCGCGGCAGCACGGTGTTGTTTTCCACCCACTATCTGGAAGAGGCCGAAACCTACGCCGACCGGATCGTGCTGCTCCGCAGCGGCTGTATCGTCGCCGACGGCACAGCCCGCGAGATCACATCCAGCGTCGGGGCCGGTCGCGTTGTACGGTTCCGGCTGCTCACCGGACCTCCGGACCGGTTCTTCGAGCTGCCCGCCGTCGTCGCCGTCCACATCGAAAACGATCGCGTCACCTTGCACACCAGCGATGCCGATCGGACGGTGTGGGCGCTGTACGAGGACCGTGACAACATCGCCGAACTCGAAGTCACCGGTGGCGACCTACACGAAGCATTCCTCGCTCTGACCACGGCGGACGATCCAACACAGAAGTCGTCTGAGTTCCGCGCACCATCGAGCTGAGCTCAAAACCGGTCAACGCAGGGATGCAACCGCGCACTATCGACCCGCCGCGATGGCGACGGCGGTTACTCGGATACCGAGCCTTCGATCCGCTCGAAGTAGGTCACCGCCTGGGCCGAGCGTGCCAATGGCCATGTCCGCGCTGGTGGCCAGGGAAAGTCCCTAGCCGTGAGCGGGTGGTTGGCTAACTTGGGTTAAGCATCCCGTTGCCGGCACGCATACGATCCTCGGTCACCTGCACCCAGCGCCGTCGTTGATCTACCATTCGATAAGGTTCGACATCGGATTGTTGTCAGGTCCGCGGCCGAATAGTTTTGTGTACTAGGACCTGCCTGCCTCGATGTCGCGCACCGCGACCACTGCCAGCACGTAATCAACGTGAGCCATAATCAGTTCTCCTTTGTCGTAGTGGTTGCGGCGAACTCCGCAGCCAGGGTGTCCAGTTGCTGGGCGGTTCCGTGTTCACGCCAAGCCGGTTGCTCCTGGCCGGGGAGATACATGCCGTGCTCGGTGAGTACCAGTAGGGTGCCAGCGTCCTCTGCTCGGAACTCGACACTGGTGACCGAGACCGTCGACAGCCGGTCTCCGGTGTGCAGTGTGGACGTCGTGAGAATTCGTTGATTAGTTGCGATCTCGGCGTACCGCGCCTCGTAGGTCAACCGGCGGCCCTGTCCATCGAATCCCTTGACCGTCTCGAGGCCGCCGACCACGAAGTTTTGAAAGTGCTCTGCTCCTTGAGCCATCCAGCGCCTGCGCGCCTCCGGATTTGCCCATGCCGCAAACACCCGCTCGACCGAGGCCGGGTAGCGGCGTTCCAGCGTGAACGTCGAGTGCGTTACTTCCATGGTCACTTTCCCTTCAGGTAGTCGTCGAGTTGATCAAGTTGCCGTTCCCATTCAGTGCGTTGACTGCTGAGCCAGCGTTCGGCGTCACGCAGCGCCTTCGGTTCGATCCGGCAGCTGCGCACTCGGCCGACTTTCTCTGTGACGATGACGCCCGCGCCTTCCAGGACCTTGAGGTGCTGCATCACCGCAGGCAGAGACATCGCGAGCGGCTCGGCCAACGCCTTGACCGGCGCTGGCCTTTGGACGAGCCGTTCTACGATCGCCCGACGGGTCGGGTCGGCGAGCGCGTGAAAAACGCGACCGAACACATCAAACCCGGATTGGTTAGGCACATGCTTAACTATCTCTGCCGATGTCAAGAAAGT
Organism: uncultured Mycobacterium sp.; assembly: GCF_964249325.1. Taxonomy (NCBI): domain Bacteria; kingdom Bacillati; phylum Actinomycetota; class Actinomycetes; order Mycobacteriales; family Mycobacteriaceae; genus Mycobacterium; species uncultured Mycobacterium sp. The sequence continues at coordinate 5,430 of NZ_CAXUCH010000158.1, forward strand.
CAAGTATCTGGTTAACCATTCAGGCGACACCGCCGCACATCAGCCGGGCGCGCGCGCCAACAGCACGCTGATCAACGAACGCCAAACGCGGTGACGGAACCACTTAGTGAATCGTCCCGAGAACGAGCTTATTGATGGGCATGTGACCCTTTGGCGAGATGCATTAGGAGTCAGCCACATTCGATGTCTGATAACTCACCGTCGACGTCTGCCGAAAAATGACGCTATCTAGGCATTTTGGCTCATTCGCACCGCGAGGCCCACGGCCGGTCGGTCAGGGTAGGCGTGACTCATCTGATAAACGCGGAGCCGTTAACCTGACATAATGCCACTTATCGGTACAACCCTAGGGTAGGCTTGTACCCGGACGAAACTTGTGCGCCTTATCAGTTGGGCCACTGTCCCTGCTGAATCTATCTGCGATTTGCTCAGTATTTCTGTTCCGCAGGCTGATTGCGCTCACTATTTCTGTTTTCCATTAGCTCAACTCCGACCTTGTCCGTGACCGCGCAGTTACCGAGTGACCAACGAACGCATCCGCCAGGCGTGGCCAGGTCCCTAGGCGGCACTCCGTCGAGATACGTCACGGTGACGATTAGGCCCGATGTGGGTACTGCGCCGAATCCCCTCCCTAGCTCATGTGTTTAGGAAAACTCGAGGACCGCTCCAAGCTTTATCAGCGAGTCTCGGGCATTTTGCCCACGGTGTGACCGGATTGGAGCGTCACTAACCGCGCCGCTTCGGAACGCCAAACTCGCCGCGAATCTCGTCCTCGCTGAACGTATGACCGGCAAAGATCTCCTGCTCGGCTCGCGCGATGTCTTCGCGAATCCGCGGTTGTGACAGCCCAGAAGATCGTTTGCTTGATGGACTCGAACGCATCTACCGACAACAGTACAGCCGCTGGCACACAATCTTTCGTGATCGTGATGAACTGCGTCAGATGTCCGCATTTCACCGACCAGGTTTTTCCAGGTTCTGCGCAGCAGCCCAAACGTCGATCTCGCGCATGCTAGCGACGCTTACGCGGGCCATAGCGGCAGATCGCATCAGCCGCCCTCTTCGGGCATGCTGTGGGTTACCGTGGGGCACTTACGTCACAGTGACGTTTCTGGTGGCTTGTCATCCCAATAATGCTGTCCTTCAACACGTTTCAACGTCATGGATAATCTACATTATCCATGAACATTGCCGCCCAAGTGACGCAGGCGGCCCGGTCCGCGGGCCGCCTGCGTTTGCCTCAGATGCGTTAGCGCGCGGACTGGGCCGTGGCAGACTTGGCTGTCGCGCGGTTGTCACCGTCCACGGTTTGCGGCAGCCCCAGCCACTGCACCAGGTCGGCGAAGCTCACGACGATTGCCCCGCCGCTGAACGTTTGCTCAACTATCAGGCAGAGACTCTTCGTCGGGTCTGGGAGTTCCTCGCCGAGCGCGTCGACCACCTCTCGATTGACCCGCGCTGCCACCTCGGCGTTCGTCGTTGAGCGATCCGTGCGGGACGTTGACCCGGGTCAGAACCCGCGGCCCTTCATCTCCCGTCAGGATTTCGCTGCCAATCGACCAGCTGCCTGCAGGCATCTCGTGAATGAGCATCCAGGTGATCGCCTGCGCTCGCGGCGATTCGCCGTAGGTCGCGCCCTCTGCCTCCATTACTTGGCGACTTACGCGCTCGTGCAAAGCGCGCCTGGTCGTTTCACTCAACGTCCCGGCAGGGACGTACATCTCAATCAGCGGCATGTCGAACCTCCTATTGGTGCGTGTCTACGTGGCTTGGGATTTCAAGCAGACGCCGTCCCGCCCCGCCCTGATGGATAGGCGGCGCCAGGAAGATCCAAACCGACCCGCGGGTGAGCGCCCCCATCGACTGGTGTTCGAAACGCGCGCTGGTTTTGCAACTTCACGGTGGCTTCCCAGTACCAATAATCCCGCCGCACAATCGGTCCCGCGGCGGGCGTGGCTCGCTTCGATGAATGCGAGAACGGCTCCCCATTTTGCGCGCGCTTGCGTGGCCCCAAGTTTGAGCCCTGCAGGGCCTGCGACTTTCGATATGGTGTGCTGGTTGCCTTCATCATTTCGCTGTCGGCTGTGCGTGATTTGCGGCTATGGCCGCACAGGCTGCCCGGCTGTCGCGGCGAGTGCTGCGTCGGCCGCCTCGCGCAACCGGCGGCCGGTCGGGGTCTGGAGCTGGTCGGGGGCGATGAACGACACCAGGTCCTCGTAGCGAAAGAGGTTGCCGGCCATGCTCCAGAAGCCGTCGGCAACCTCGTGTAGGACGACCCACACACGCCATGCTTCGGCCGGACTGTAGTCGGTGCCCTCGGCTTCGAGCATGATCTTTGGCACCTCGCGGACCATGTCGCGGCGATGCTTGATCGCCCATGGAGCCTGGCCATGAATGACCGTGCTGTTCGGCACAGCGGCCGCCACCCGATAGGTCGGTCTCTGTGTCGGGCGCCCACCAATATGGACCGTGTGCCGGGACAGCTCGTGGACGTAACACCAACTGAACAACCGGGAGTGGTCGTTGTCGGGAACACCCTCGTGTTGAAGGATCGCGGTTGTCAAACGCGTCGACGGCATCCCGTCGGTGAAGGCGAGCGCAACCTCGGCGCCCGGCCGGTTCCTTGAGCGTTCGTCGGGCCTGTGCGACCCGGACGGACACCATCGCGTTCGGTTTCGCCAGAAGCTCACTCGGCGCTGACGACGGTTCGCGACTTTCCATCAGATAGTTGGTTGCCTTAGATGGGACACCCGCAGCGCCCGATTCGAAGTTGGCGCATATATCGGCACAGCTGTGCTAGCATGTGCGGTGTGGATGGATCGACTGCTCCCGCGCTCGGCGCGCTTCTGGCTAAACACCAGATTGGCCTGACCGTTGAAGAGGTCCTCGACGAGCTGGACTCCGTCTTCGCGGCCATCCCCGGGGCAACCACCCTGTCGACGACAGAAGTGGACTTCCTCCGCACGCACGCCGGACCACAAGCAGCAGACCTGATCGATGCATGGTCCGCGGACGACGAACGTCAGGCCCGCGCCCGCGTTGCGTTGGGGCAACTCAGCCGCGCCCTCTCAGGATCGGTCAGCATCAAAGAAGCCGCCACGATCCTCGGCATCGACCGGTCCCGCGTGTCGCGACGTATCACCGGAAAAGCTTTATGGGCCTACGATCTTCAAGGAAGCCGACGCATCCCTCGCTGGCAGTTCCTTGGTGGCGAACTGCTTCCCGGCCTGGACGTGATCGTCCCCGCGATACCACGTGGCACCACCCCCGCGGTTCTGGATGCATTCATGCACACCCCGCAGCCCGACTTCGACGACCGCACGCCCATCGAGCATCTGGCCGCCGGGGGCGACCCCGCGTTGGTTGCCGGATTCATAGCGGATCTCGGGCGCTGGTGAGCCGACGGTCCAAACCAAAGGTGCCACGAACACCTCCCGAACAGCTCACCAAGGAACCCGACGACTGCGTCGAATACACCGGCACGCTGTGGCGGGTCCACCGCACCGAAGGCGAGCACCTGCTGCCCTGGAACAAGCTGCGCACCTGCGGGCCATTGCCGTCGATGCGGTGGGACCCACACCCGGGGAATGGGCCCAGCTCGCACGCTGAGGGCGTCCTGTACGCCGCAGCCGATGTCGCAACCAGCCTCGCCGAGGTCTGCCAGACAATCCGCGTGATCGATACCCGCGCCGGCGCTCCGACGCTCACCGCCTGGCAACCACAACGCCGATCGCGGCTGCTCGACTTGTCCGGAACGTGGCTGCTCCGCAACAGCGCTTCGGCTGCATTGCGGGCCGCACCCCGATCCATATGCCGACGCTGGGCCCGCGCTATCTACACGACCTGGCCCCAACTCGACGGTCTATACGTACCGTCGACTATGACTGGTCGCCCGATTATTGTGCTGTGGAATGCCGCCGCGGACTCAATACCCACGCTGCCGTCGTTTTCCCGACCGCTCACTCATCCGCTGGTGTGGTCGATCGCGCAAGCGGCCGCCGCCGAAATCGGCTATCACATCCTGTGACTGCACATACGCAACGAATCTGGCCGCTAGCCTCTCCTAATCCCCGGGAATGTAATACCCGTAAGGAATGATCGCAAATATGACTGCAGACAGTCGATGGCCAGGCCGTACACGGCACGACGTCCCAATAGTGGAGAGCGCGCAGTTGGTCAGTGAGCGCACCGATCGCTTGTTACGTGAGCGCCCCACCACGCAGATCGGCATGCGGGACTGTCGCGCAAAGTTGGTGCCGCCCAATCGAGAACGTCGCAGGCGAACCTTGGACCGGATCCTCGGTTTACCCGACGGGTCAACCATAGTGCTCAACCGCAAGCAGGTGGAGGCGATGGTGGCGCGTATCCGGCCCATACACCGTTAAGTCGGTGCCGCCACACAGCCGGAACTGGATCACATCGACACCGCCTTGATCATCCATCCAGGTTGTCAGGATGATCCGGCCAAAGCGGCACATTCACAATGTGATTCAGGCATATCTCTTGCCAATTGCTCTGCTGGATGCATTTTGCCGTTTCTGTGCATTCCTAACGTGCCTGACCAGCGAACGCGGCATAGTTAGTGGGATTGGTAGTCGGCCCGCAGCCTGTGCTGGCAACCCAACGGGTTGGCGCCGTCGAAAGGAACGACAATGAACCGAATTTCGCGGTTCGCAACCTCCGTGGTGATGTCAAGGGGTCTGAGCCTGGCCGGTCTGAGCCTGGCCGCCGGAATCGTTCACGCCACGGGCCCCAGCTATGAGGGCGGTAACTGTCCGGGCGGGATGACATGCACTCACTGGTGCCCAGGCGACCCTCCTATACCGGGCAGCCAAGTGATTACGTGGGATTGGAACGTCTGCCACGACTGGTACTGGACCTCCGAGGGTGTCATCGACATCGAC
>NZ_CAXUCH010000159.1:0-10302 GCF_964249325.1 uncultured Mycobacterium sp.
CCCGCCCTCTGTGCGGCCCACCCAGGCGGGGTCGATTACTTCCCTGGCGCCACGACATACACAAGGCCCGCCGGTCGCGCATACCACAGCGCCGGGAAGTCGTGAATATGGCGACCACGTACGCCCAGATCCTCGCTGCCGGCCCGGATCACCGACACCGGAGGTGTGTCCAGATCGGCCGGGTACGCGTAGATGGGCACGCCGCCGCGGTGGCGGACCAGACGGGCTGCAGACGTCATGGTGCTTAAAATAGTTCTACTTTGACCGAAGATCGCATAATTGCTCGGCCAGCCAATGATTCACCATAAACGATATGACTGAACATCGTCCGCATTCCGCGATCATGGCCATCGGCAAGCGCCACGACTACCTGCCGGCCGCTGGCCGTGACATATTCCTTCCCGGGTACGACCTACTGGCCCGGGTCCTTGGCATGAGCAAGGCCTATAACGCTCTCATTGCCCAGGCCGAACTCGCCGACGCCCGTCGTGTCCTCGAGATCGGTTGCGGCACCGGAAATGTCAGCATCCGCGCCAAACGTGCTCATCCCGCGACAGAACTGGTCGGCTGCGACCCCGACCCGCTGGCGCTCGCCCGCGCGCGACGAAAAGCACGCGGCCTGCGCGGTATCAGCTTCGATCGTGCCTATGCCCAAAAGCTGCCCTACGCCGATGGCGAATTCGACCGGGTGCTGTCGTCGATGATGTGGCACCATCTCCCCGACGACGCGAAAGCCGATGCGGCGGCCGAAGTATTCCGGGTGCTGCACCCCGGCGGCAGACTGCATCTGGTGGACGTCGGCGGCGCTATGACCACCCACGACGGCCTCGCGGCACGAAGGATGTTGCGCACCCACCACGTCGCTGGCAACCTCGGTGACTCGATTCCCCGGCTGCTGCGCACGGCCGGGTTCGACTGTAGCGAGGTGGCCAGCCATCGGCATCGTTTTGTCGGACGCCTCACCTACTACGGGGCCACCCGTCCCGGCTAACGCTGGTCGAACGCGACCTTGACTGCGCCGCTTTCGGCCTGGTTGGCGATAGCGAGGAAGGCCTCGCGCCATTGCTCGAGCCGGAAGGTATGCGTGAGCATGGGCCGCAAGTCAATTCGCCCTTCAACCACCAAGTCAAAATAGTGGTCGATAGCGTGCTTGCGCTGGCCGTCGACCTCTTCGACACCGAAGGCGTTGGAGCCGACCCAGCTGATTTCCTTGAAGTACAAGGGGCTCCACTCCCAACGTCCGGGTGCGTGCACACCCGCCTTCACCAAAGTGCCGCGCGCCCGAAGGACCCGGACGCCGACTTCGAAGGTCTCCGGTTTACCGACGGTGTCGTAGACGACGTCGATCGGTCCGGGAAACGCCATGGGCAGTCCTTGCAGCGGCTGATGCAACCGGCCACCGCCCCAGTCGACCAGCTCCTCGATCACCGCCAGGCGCGGCTCGTGGGCAAGCACTTTGGCGGCCCCGAACCGGCGGGCCAGTTCGGCCTGGCCGTCGAAACGTGCCACCACCGCTATCGCCACGTCGGGATAGAGCGCCCGCAACAGGGCGACGGCGCACAACCCCAGCGAGCCGGCCCCGTACACCAAGACCCGGCCCGACGGAGGCGGCGGATGCCGGCTGATCGCGTGTAGCGACACCGAACACGGGTCGGCGAACACGGCCAGCTCGTCGGGCACCGAATCCGGGACTGGAAAGAGCATGCTGTCGTGGGCGGGCATCAGCTCGGCGTAGCCGCCGGTCACGTCGGCCGATACCCCGGTATGGATGCCGGGTTTAATGTCGCCGTCGCAGAAACTCCAGCACAGGCTGTAGTCGCCGGCTTGACATGCCGGGCAAGGTGATGCGATGCCGCGTGGCCCGCAGGACAGCCACGGGTTGAGCACCACGCGTTGACCGACATCCAGGCCGCAGGCCTTCGGCCCGACCCTCACCACGTCGGCAACCACCTCATGACCCATGACTTGCGGGAACGAACAGAAGGCGGCCAACGCGTTGTCGGTGTCGCCCTCGCCGAAGTCGAGCAAGATCTGCTTGGAATCCGACCCGCAGATGCCGGTCAGCCGTGGCCGGGTGATCACCCAGTCGTCGTGCAGCAATCGCGGGTCCAGAATGTCTTGCAGCGCAACCGGGCTGCACGCGAGGTTCTTCGCGAGCTGGTTCGCCTCGTCGGGCACAGCGAACGGCTCCGGCGGCACCCCGAAAACCAGCGCCTTCATTAGCGCGCCATTGCGGCCGCGCCGCTGATATAGGCATCGATGTCGGCGTTCTTGGCGTCGACCACCGCCTTCATGTCGGGCAGATAATGCTCGAAGCGGTCGCTGGCCAGCACGGCGACGATGCCGTCGGCCACCTCCTCGGCCCGAACCTTCGGCCCCTGATAGAGGGGTTCTTCGTTGTCGGGCTGGTCCCAGATCTCGGTGTCGACGGGGCCCGGCTCGATCAGCTTGATCGAGACGCCAGTGCCGTGCAGGTCGACGGCGATCGACTCGCTCCAGCCGCACAGCGCGAATTTGCTTGCACAGTAGGCGGCTTCGTGAATGATGCCCAGCCGGCCGCCCACGCTGGACACGTTGACGATCATGCCCGCGCCGCGCGCCAGCATCCGAGGCAACACGGCCAGGGTGAGGCGCATCGGGGCGAAGAAGTTGATCCGCATGACGGTCTCGACCTCGGCAGGCTCCAACGCGGTTACAGCCCGCCGTTTCGGGATCGCGGCGTTGTTGACCAGCACGTCGATGCCGCCCAGCGTGTCCCATGCTTCCAGCGCCAGCTGGTCAACGGTCGCGGTCTCGGCCAGATCGGCCACCCACATCGTCGACGCTGCCGAAGTCACGCGGCAGTCGGCCAGGACCTCGGCCAGACGCTGCGATCGGCGGGCGATCAGCCCCACCACCGCGCCGTGCGCGGCCAGCCGCCGAGCCAGGGCGGCGCCCACGCCCGACGACGCCCCGGTGATAAGCACCCGTTTGCCCGCCACCACATATGCCATGGCCAAAGCCTGGCGCTAGTAGCCCAGCCGTGGCAAGCCTCGCCCCCCGACTCTTGTTATATTAGCTAAGTAACGAGTGGAGGGTTTGATGATGACACGCACAGACAACGACACCTGGGATTTGGCCTCCAGCGTGGGGGCGACGGCAACGATGGTCGCGGCGGCCCGCGCAATGGCAACCAAGGCCGAGCATCCACTGATCCACGACCCGTTCGCCGAGCCGCTGGTCCGCGCTGTGGGTGTCGACCTGTTCACCCGCCTCGCCAGCGGCGAGCTGAAGCCCGAAGATCTCGAGAACGGCGCCGGCTCGAACCGGATGGCCGACAATATGGCGATCCGCACCAAGTTCTTCGACGAGTTCTTCCTCGAGGCGACCAACGCCGGCATCACCAGGCGGTGATCCTGGCCTGCGGATTGGACTCCCGCCCCTACCGACCGCCCTGGCCGGCCGGCACCACGGTGTACGAAATCGACCAGCTGCAGGTCATCGAATTCAAATCCCGAACGCTTGCCGAGCTGGGCGCCAAGCCCACCGCCTACCGACGCACCGTCGCCATTGATTTACGCGACGACTGCCGGCGGCGCTGCGCGCGGCGGGTTTCGACCCCGACAAGCCGACCGCGTGGAGCGCCGAGGGCCTGCTCGGCTACCTGCCGCCGGAAAGCCCAGGACCGGTTGCTCGACACCATCACCGCGCTCAGTGCGCCGGGCAGCCGAATCGCCACCGAAAGCGCGCCGAACCGCGACCCGGCCACCGAGGAACGAATCAAGCAACGGATGCGGACCATCTCCGAGCGCTGGCGCGAACACGGCCTGGATCTCGACATGACCGAGCTGGTCTACTTCGGCGACCGCAACGAGGCCGCGGCGTACCTGGCCGACCATGGATGGCAGATGACCGGCAGCAGCATCCGGGAACTCTTCGCCGCCAACGGGCTTCCGCCCATCGACGACGACATACCGTTCGCCGACCGACTCTACGTCAGCGGCACGCTCGGATAGGGGTTCGCCAGTGGCACGAACGCATGACGACACCTGGGATCTGGCATCCAGCGTCGGCGCGACCGCGACCATGATCGCGGCCGGTCGCGCGATGGCGACGAGCAACGGCCTGATCGACGATCCGTTCGCCGAGCACCTCGTCCGTGCCGTGAGTCTGGACTTCTTCGTCAAAGTGATCGACGGCGAGGTTGATTTCTCGGCGTTCGAGAACGCATCGCCGGCACGGATGAAGGCGATAATCGACGGGATTGCCGTCCGCACTAAGTTTTTCGACGACTACTTGGTCCAAGCCGTGGATGCCGGGGTGCGCCAGGCGGTGATCCTGGCCTCGGGGCTGGATTCGCGCGCCTATCGGTTACCCTGGCCGACCGGGACGGTGGTCTACGAGATCGACCAGCCGCAAGTGATCGACTTCAAGACGTCCACACTGGCCGGTATCCACGCCGAACCCACCGCAACAAGGCGCACGGTCAGTATCGACCTGCGTGCAGATTGGCCGGCCGCATTGCGGGCTGCGGGGCTAGATACCACCGCGCCGACGGCATGGCTGGCCGAAGGCCTGCTCATCTACTTGCCGCCCGAGGCCCAGGACCGGTTGTTCGACGACATCACCGCGCTCAGCGTGCCGGGTAGCACCATCGCCACCGAATATGTGCCTGGCATCAAAGATTTCGATGCTGAAAAGGCTCGCGAGCTTTCCCGTCCACTTCGGGAACAGGGTATCGACATCGATATGCCGTCGCTGGTGTACGCCGGCGAACGCAACCATGTCGTCGACTATCTGGCCGCCAAGGGCTGGGGCGTGAGCACTGCGTCGCGTACGGAGCTCTTCGTGCGCAACAGATTCGACGTTCCGGCAGCAGAGGACGACGATCCGCTCGGTGAAATCTTCTACGTCAGCGGCACACTGGGGACCTAAAGGCGCGTCTCCCCCAGCCATAGCATGCTTACACCGGTCAGCGCTCGCTCGCTTTGCTCGATGATCGCGGCCACCGACCGGCCCAGCAACGCGGCCAGCGCATCCGGCAGCGACACTGCGGTCGGCTGCGACGAGGGACGGGGCCGGACGAAATCCCACAGCGACGAGCTCGGGTAGCTGAGGATGCGTACGTCGGCGTCTTCGTCAAGGCCAGCCAGAACCTTGGCGCGACGCAACGCTGTGCGTAACCCACCGAGTTCGTCGACCAGGCCCCGTTCGTGGGCGTCTTCGCCGGTCCAGATCCGGCCCTGGGCGACCGCATCCACTGCAACCGTGCTCATCTTGCGGCCCTGCGCAACCCGCTGCACGAAGTCGCTGTAGCACAGGTCGGCTTCGGCTTCCACCAGGGCCTGCTGCTCGGGAGTGAACGGCGCGTTGACCGACCAGGCGTCGGCATTGGCGTTGGTACGCACAGCATCGAATCCGACACCGAGTTTGTTCTTCAGATCACGGGCGATGAGCTTTCCGGTCACCACACCGATCGAACCGGTGATGGTGCCGGGGTTGGCCACAATCGCGTCGGCGGCCACCGAGACGAGATAGCCGCCGGATGCGGCAGTCGCGCCCATCGACGCCACCACCGGCTTGCCGCGCTCCCGGACCTTATTGACTGCACGCCAGATGGTTTCCGATGCATTGACCGTACCGCCACGGCTGTCGACTCGCAGCACGATGGCGGACACCGAATCGTCGGCGCCCGCCTCACGCAGCGCAGCTGTGATGGTGTCGGCGCCGGCAGCGGAGGTGCCGAAGGGCAGTAACCGGTGGCCGCCGCGTCCGCTGACTATCGGCCCGGACACCGTGACGAGGGCGACCGTCGGCTTGGGCTTGCGGCCCGGGACCGGCGGCAGCGGTGGCGCCAGCCGCGGGCCGCCCATCCGGGCGTAGCGCGACAGATACAGCCGAGGCGGCGCATTTTCGGCCGCGTCGGCGTCGCCGGTTTCAGGTGACACCCCTTCCACGCCAATGAGTTCCGCGATCCGTGCGTATGCTTCGTCGCGGAAGCCGATCCGGTCGACCAGGCCCGAGGTCACCGCGTCGTTACGCAACAGCGGCGCCCGGTCGGCCAGGGCGTCGACGGCTTCGGGGTCGATTTTGCGCGACTCGGCGACCGCCTGGCGCACCTGCCCGTACAGGCTCTCCAACAACCGTGTTTCGGCCTCGCGATCGGCGTCGGTGTAACGGTCCTGTGTGAAAAGGTTTGCCGCAGACTTGTATTCGCCCTTGGCCACGAACTGTGCCTCGATGCCGGCCTTGTCGAGCGCTGGCCGCAGAAACATGGCGTTGGTGGCGAAGCCGACTAGCCCGACCGTTCCCGCCGGTTGCATCCACACTTCGCTGAACGCCGATGCCAGGTAGTAAGACAACGTTCCCGGATAGGTCTCGGCCCATGCCAGCGACGGCTTGACGACGCTGAATGCCGCGATGGCCCCCCGTAATTCCTGAACCGGCCCGGGCGCCGCTTCTGGCAGCTGCACGCGGGCGACCAGTCCTGCCACCCGCCGGTCCTCGGCGGCGTGGTGGATCGCGGCCACGGCTTCACGGAGAATCAGCGGTCGGCCACCCGCGCTGATCATCGCGAGCGGGTCAAAGCCGCCGGTTTCCGGTGGCACTGATTGCAGGTCCAATTCGAGCACGCAGCCATTCGGGACCCCATGGTGGCGGGCGGTATCGACGCGGCGGGCCAAGGCCCGCACGCCGTCGACACCAGGGACACCAGGCAGAAAGGTGAACATGGACCGAGCCTACCGACGTCGGGTTCCCACCTGCCGCTGACGGCCGCGGCCGTACGGTGGTGGGGTGATGTTTTCGATCTCGATTCCCCAGCTGGACGCCACCGGTTTCGACGGCGCAGGCCTGCGGTCTTATCTCGCCCGGGCCGAGGAGCTGGGGTTCGACGGCGCCTGGGTGCTCGAGCAGATCGTCGGTGAGGCGCCGCTGCTGGCGCCGCTTGAGCTGCTGGCGTATTCGGCGGCCTGCACCGAACGCCTCCGCCTGGGCGTCGCCGTCTTGGTCTCGTCGCTGCATGATCCGCTCCAGCTGGCCGCTGCGGTGACCGCCGTCGACCGGCTCAGCCATGGGCGACTAGACGTCGGTGTCGCTCCCGGCGGGGGCTTCCGTCAGTTCTCTGCCTTCGGCGTCGAGAAAGCGACGTTCGTGCGGCATTTCAGCGAAGGTCTGCAGCTGATGAAGGCGGCTTGGTCCGATGAACCGAGAGTGACGTTTCACGGCCGGTTCCGTCAGGTCGACAACTTGCCCATCCAGCCCAAGCCGGTGCAGCGCCCGCATCCGCCGATCTGGTTCGGCGGGCAGGCGCCCAAGGCGCTGGCCCGGGCGGTGCGCCACGGTGACGCCTTCATCGGCGCCGGTTCATCGACTACCGCGAACTTCGCCGCGGCAGTAAAAACGCTGCGCCGCGAACTCGCCGAGCAGGGCAAGGATCCGGGCCGGTTCGCGATCGGCAAGCGGGTCTACCTCATGGTTGACGACGACGCTGGCCGGGCTCGCGAACGTGTGCTGGCTGGGCTGCGCCGCATTTACGGCACGATGCCGGGGGTGGAGGACGTGCCGGTGTCGGGCACGCCCGACGACGTCGCGGCTGGATTGCGTGAGGTCATCGACGCCGGGGCGCAGATGATCTTGCTCAACCCGGTCGGCGACGACGTCGGGCAAGACCGCGATCAGATGGAACGTCTTGCCGCAGAGGTGATTCCGCAGCTCGCCTAATCGCGCGAGCACAGCAACTCGGCGGATTCGCCGGTGTCCGGCGGTCGATCGCGGTATAACCACTCAATGGTTCTCAAAGTCACGGTGCCGCCGAATTTGATCGGCGGAGACGTCGACGAGGGTTACGGCAAGGTCGCGGACGCCTTTCGCGCCAACTTCGCCCGCGGCCGCGAGGTCGGCGCAGCCGTGGCGGTCTACCGGGACGGCGTGAAAGTCGTCGATTTGTGGGGTGGCTACCGAAACGGCATCACCAAGGCGCCGTGGCAGCACGACACTATGGTCAATATGTACTCGACGACGAAAGGTGTTGCTTCCCTGGCTATGGCCGTCGCCGCCTCCCGCGGGCTCATCCGCTACGACGCCAAGGTCGCTGATTACTGGCCGGCATTCGCGCAAGCCGGCAAGTCTGAGGTGACCGTGCGACAGTTGTTATCTCACCAAGCCGGACTACCCGCCCTTGATGCACCGCTGCGGCTGGCCGACCTCGCCGACCCGCACAGACTGTCAGCGGTGCTGGCGGCGCAGACCCCGGCCTGGCCCCCCGGAACCCGGCACGGCTATCACACCCTCACCTTGGGCTGGTATGAGTCCGAACTCCTCCGGCACGCCGATCCGGCAGGCCGGACACTCGGCCGGTTCTTTGCAGACGAGGTCGCTACTCCCCTTGGCCTGGACCTGCACATCGGATTACCAGCCTCGGTAGACCGAGACCGCATCGCCTACTTGCACGGATGGAAACGCCCCGAGGCGTTGCTGCACCTCAACACGATGCCGCCGAAATTCGCAGTTGCCCTATTGAACCCGTTCGGCTTGACCGCCAAAACCGTCAAGCTTCCCAGCGACGTCGACGTGATGCGCGATTTTAATCGGGAAGAGGTGCGCACCGTCGAAATGCCTGCGGCCAACGGGATTGGCACCGCCCGTTCGGTTGCCAACGCCTACGGTTGCGCCGCCACCGGTGGTACCGAACTGGGCTTAACGCCGACCACTCTGGACGCGCTGACCCAGCCAGCAGTCACACCCACCGGCGGAATACGCGACAAGGTGCTGCATGTCGATTCGGTGTTCTCGCTTGGCTACTGCAAACCGGTCCCACACTTCTGCTTTGGCTCATCCGACAAGGCGTTCGGAACCCCTGGGTACGGCGGCTCGTTCGGGTTCGCCGACCCAGACACCGGTATCGGATTCGGCTACGTGATGAACCGGTTGGGTTTTCACCTGTGGAGCGATCCGCGAGAAATCGCCCTGCGCCAAGCGCTGTTCCGCGACGTGTTAGGTGCCCGCTCGCAGACGTAGCCAGGCGCGGCTTAGAGCTCGGTGACCGAACCGCCTGCGGCGGTGATCTTCTCGCGCGCGCTGCCGCTGAACTTGTGCGCGGTTACGTCGACCTTCACCGACAGCTTCCCGTCGCCGAGCACCTTCACCAGCGAGTTCTTGCGAACGGCTCCCTTGGTCACGAGTTCGTCGACCCCAACCGAACCGCCCTGGGGGAACAGCCGATTGATGTCGCCGACATTGACGATCTCGTATTCGGTGCGGAACCGGTTGCGGAAGCCTTTCAGCTTGGGCAGGCGCATGTGGATCGGCATCTGACCGCCCTCGAAGGTCACCGGCACCTTCTTGCGGGCCTTGGTGCCCTTGGTGCCGCGGCCGGCGGTCTTACCCTTGGAACCGTCGCCGCGACCGACGCGGGTCCGTTTGGTTTTCGACCCGGGGGCGGGCCGCAGGTCGTGAAGTTTGATGGTCACTTCTTCTTACCTCCGGCTTTGTCGCCTGGACTCAACGGCTCGGCGGGTTGAACCTCGACGAGGTGGCGAACCACCGCGATGAGCCCTCGCGTCTGGGGGTTGTCGTCGCGGATCACCGAATGACGAATCCGCCGTAAACCCAAGGTGCGCATGCTTTCTCGTTGCTTCCAGCGGGCACCGATGGTGCTGCGCACCTGGGTGATCTTCAGCTGCGCCATGGTTACGCCGTTCCCTCACGCGCCGCACTCGCGGCCAGCGTTTCGCTTTCACGCCGCGCCTTGAGCATGCCGGCCGGCGCGACGTCCTCGATCGGCAGCCCGCGGCGAGCGGCCACCTCTTCAGGACGCTGCAGCAGCTTGAGCGCGGCCACCGTGGCGTGCACCACGTTGATCGCGTTGTCGCTGCCCAGCGACTTGGCCAAAATGTCGCGCACGCCAGCGCATTCCAGCACCGCACGCACGGCGCCGCCGGCGATGACACCGGTACCCGGGCTGGCGGGACGCAACAGCACCACTCCCGCTGCCGCCTCACCCTGCACGGGATGGGTGATGGTGCCGCCGATCAGCGGCACCCGGAAGAACCCCTTGCGCGCCTCCTCGACGCCCTTGGCGATCGCGGCCGGAACTTCCTTGGCCTTGCCGTAGCCGACACCGACCATCCCGTTGCCGTCGCCGACGATCACCAGCGCGGTGAAGCTGAACCGCCGGCCGCCCTTGACCACCTTGGAGACGCGGTTGATGGCGACGACGCGTTCCAGGTAATTGCTTTTGTCGCCGTCCCGCTCGCGGCCGCGTCCACCGTCGCGGCTCCTGCGGCTCTCGCGCCCTTCGGCACGTCCTTCACTACGGATCAC
>NZ_CAXUCH010000160.1:0-10251 GCF_964249325.1 uncultured Mycobacterium sp.
AAATACAATATTGGTCAAACGTCATCAACCCCGGCGGCCGGATGCTCAGGAGTCCAAGAAACCGCTGGACAGCATCCGTAAGGATGCGACCGCCTGTGGTGTTGAGGTGGATGCCATCGATGTGGAAATGCCAACCGTTGATTCGAGAGATCTGATCGAAACTCTGCCGCAACACCAATTCCCGAAACAGGTAGTCGCGATAGAACGGCGAAAGAGAAACGGGTAAACGGTTTGGCCGTCTTTGCCCGGACAATGCCGCTATAAGTGGCAATCAGATCATTGACCTGCGCCTGCACAGGATCACGTGAATCAGGCTCTTCTCCCAGCGGCGCAACCGAACTCAACCCGATCCTGGCATTGGTCTTGTTGCAGCAGTCTGCGCACGACGACGGTGAGGTTATCTTCGAACCGGGCCGGCGACGGTTCGTCGGAGAGCCGCTTCCAGACCCGGACGAATCGCCTGAAGCTCGGAAAGACACTCGCCAGAACGTCGTTGGTCCCGATCAGCACGATCACCCGATCCGGGCGCACGTTGATCACTCGGTCGAGGCGCCGGACCGTGTTGAACGACAGATCCCCGCCCACACCCAAATTGACGAAGCGAAATCGTCCGTTTTGCGGCCGCTTCTCCAGCTCGTCGATCCATTTGTATGTCCCCCGCGACGCTGTGGTGCTCCAACCGAGGC
This sequence comes from uncultured Mycobacterium sp., assembly GCF_964249325.1. Lineage (NCBI taxonomy): Bacteria > Bacillati > Actinomycetota > Actinomycetes > Mycobacteriales > Mycobacteriaceae > Mycobacterium > uncultured Mycobacterium sp. The sequence goes on from NZ_CAXUCH010000160.1 coordinate 687, forward strand.
AGGCCACAGTCTCAACCCGCTGGGAGTGCTGCGGCGGCCCCGTCGACTCGCTCATTGCATCCGACCAAGGATCTGACACAGCACCTTACGCAGTTCGTTCTCCGGATCGGCCGGAAGCCCGTCAGCCCGCCAGCCGACGAAATCGTCCGGGCGCACCAACAGTGCTGCATCTGGCGCAAGGCCGGTGCTCGCCGACCACGCGCCGTCGACCTCGACGGGGTCGCCGTGGGAACCCATACGATGGACAGCGATTGGAACGCCCAACGCTGCCGACGCCGCCGCCGCGGCGTCGACCCATGGCGCGCCATCAGCTCCGGTCAGCAGGGTGAATCCGGGACCGAGCAGGTCGAGAGTGGAAACCTGCTTGCCGTCACGGCGCACCCAGGCGTGCGGCACCCGCGTGCCGGGTTGTCCACGCAATTCCTCCACAAGCGACACGGCGTCCGGGTCAGCCGAGGCAGACTCGTCGCAAACGACTGCAGTCGAGCGGTATTGGTAGCCGATGAGGAGCGCGAACATCGGCGCCTCCTCGTCCGGAGGTAGTTGCGGCCGGTTGTCGTCCAACCGCAGGAAGGCAAGTGACGGACCGGTGAGCGACTGGTGAGCGTTGAAGCCCCCGACCGGATGGCGTTCGGTGTGGTAGGTGTTGAGCAGCTCGGGCCCGGCCACGCCGGTCAAGACGGCGGCGAGCTTCCAGGCGAGGTTGTCTGCGCTCTGGATCGCCGTGTTGGCTCCCCCGGCCTTGAACGGCGGCATGGTGTGCGCGGCGTCGCCGACGAGAAAGACCCGCCCGCACTGGAATTGGTCGGCTACCCGCTCGTAGGGCTGCCACGCGGCGACGTCGACGATCTCCATGTCGATCGGCTCGCCGATTGCCTTGGTAAGTATCTCCGTGCACCGCTGCGGAGTGAACTGCTCGGCGGTTTCGCCTTTGTCGGGGAAGTAGGTGGTGATGAATATGCCAAAGTCGCCCTCGACCACCAGGAATATGCCGTCCACGTCAGCGTTCTTGACTTGCACGCCATCGCCATCACCTAAGTGCGGCACGAACTTCCGCCAAGGCGCCCGGAAGTAGATGAAGACAACGAATATCGGCACCGCGCCGTACCCCGAAGTCGTGATGGCAAGCGAGTCTCGCACCGGGCTGCGCACGCCGTCGGCGGCCACCAGATAGTCCGCGCGTATCGTTTCGGTAGCTCCCGAATCCCGCTCGCGCACAACCACTGTCACACCGTCGTTGTCCTGCTCGAACGACGACAACTCCGTCCCGTAGCGCACTTCGTTGCCATGCCGGCGGGTTTCGGCCGCCAGCATCGGCTCCAGTCGGCTCTGGGGTAGATACTGCGCGGACGGCTCGGGGCTAAGCCCGTCGAACGGGGCGAAGATCGCGTCGATATCCATGCCCGGTCCTACTTCGGCGCTGTTGAGCGTTGGCTTGACGACCACGTCCGACACATGCTCGGCGACGGCGTGCATCTCGTCACCGAGCCCCAGCCGCCGCAGGATCTCCAGGCTGCGGAAGCTCAGGTTGCGGGCCTTCGGATAGATGAACACCTCCCGCCGCTTTTCGACCAGCAGCGAGCGAACACCATGTTTGGCCAGCAGCGCCGAGGTGGCCAGCCCGGCAGCACCGGCGCCGACGATAACGACCGGGACGTGCATGACATCGGACATCGCTCACCTCCAGCTAAAGTGACAGTTACTACCATATAATAGTAACTGCCGCTAAGGTACTACGCGAGGTGGGCAATGAACTCCTTCGCCACATCGACAACCCGCTCCTTGTCGGCGGGCACCAGGCCGATGCGGGTCCGGCGATCGACCATGTCCTCGACGGTCAGCGCCCCTTCGTGGGTCACCGCATATTCGAACTCCGCGCGGATCACGTCGATGCCGTCGGCGACCGGATCGGTGGGGCGCTCGCAGGTGGCAGCGGCGAGGACGCTGGGCGCCTCTGCCCCGTAGCGCGCGACCAGCGATGCCGGCAGCCTCCTGGCCGGGCGCGCGGTCGATCCTGGGTTGGCCGGCGCACCGACCAGCGGCAGGTTGCGCGTCCGGCACGCGGCGGCCGTCAAGCCGCGCAGCCGAATCGCGCGATCAAGGACGTCTTGCGCCATGTAGCGGTATTCGGTGAGCTTGCCGCCGATCACGCTGATGACACCCGACGGCGACTCGACGACCGCGTGTTCGCGTGAGATATCCGCTGTGCGCCCCCCGCGGGTGTCGACCAGCGGCCGCAGGCCGGCATAGGAACCGATGACGTCGGAGGACCCCAGCGTGCGGTCCAGCGCGGTGTTCACCGTGTCGAGCAGGAAGTCGATTTCGTTCGAGGCAGGTTGCGGTATATCGGGAATCGGGCCGGGCGCGTCTTCGTCGGTCAGGCCGAGGTAGACCCGGCCGAGTTGTTCGGGCATGGCGAACACGAAGCGGTTGAGTTCACCGGGTATCGGAATGGTCAGTGCCGCAGCCGGATTGCCGAAGGCGGCGGCGTCGAAGACGAGGTGGGTGCCGCGGCTGGGCCGCAACCGCAACGACGGGTCGATGTCGGCGGCCCATACCCCCGTCGCGTTGATTACGGCGCGCGCAGAGACGTCGAACGACCCGCCGGCGCGCTGGTCAGTCAATCTCACTGACGTGCCGGTGGCCTGCGATGCGGCCACATAGGTGAGGACCCGGGCCCCGTACTGTGCCGCGGTCCGCGCGACCGCGGTGACCAGCCGCGCGTCGTCAACGAGTTGCCCGTCGTAGGCCAGCAGACCACCGTCGAGCCCGTCGCGCCGCACGGTCGGAGCCATGTCGATAACACGCTGTGCCGATATCCGGCGCGAGCGCGGCAACACCGATCCCGGTGTGCCCGCCAGCTTGCGCAACACATCACCGGCCAGAAATCCCGCACGCACCAGTGTCCGCTCGGCGCGACCCATCGTCGGCAGCAGCGGCACCAGCTGCGGCATCGCCCGCACCAAATGAGGGGCGTTACGCGTCATGAGGATTCCGCGTTCGACCGCGCTGCGGCGGGCGATGCCGACGTTGCCGGTCGCCAGGTAGCGCAGGCCGCCGTGCACCAGCTTGGAGCTCCACCGGCTGGTGCCGAATGCCAGATCCTGCTTTTCCATCAGGACCACCCGCAGGCCCCGTGTCGCGGCGTCCAGGGCGATGCCCGTGCCGGTGATGCCGCCGCCGATGACGATGACGTCCACCGGTGCGCCATCGGCCAGCGCCTGCAGGTCGGCGGTGCGGCGGGCCGCATTCAGAGCGACGGGCATCAGGACAGGTATCCGTTGAGTGCGTATGCCAGTTCCGCGCTCAGCGAGTCTGCGCCGAGGATCGGCCTGACGAGCCGCGCGGACTGAATCGTGGACTGCGTGATCAGCAATACCATCGCGGCGAGCCGGCGGGGGTCGCCCGGTCGCACGCTGCCGTGTCGCTGTGCGGCGCGCAGCTGGCCGGCCAAGGCGTCGATCAGGAGCCGCTGGCTGGTGCCCAGCCGTTCGGTGATGTAGACCAACGCCAGCTCAGAGCGCAGCACTGCCATCACGAACGCGTCGCGCCTCAGTCGGTCGGCGACCGCCACGATCCGCTCGACCACTGCCTCGCGCCCTTCGCCGCGCACCGGCACGTCCCGCGCTGCGTCGGTGATGTGCCGGGTCAGCAGCTCGGCCAGGATCGAGCGAGTATCCGGCCAGCGGCGGTACACGGTCGGTCGGCTGACCCCGGCCCGGCGCGCGATTTCGGCCAGCGTCACGCGTTCGACCCCGAAATCGCGCACGCAGCTGGCCGCGGCCGAAAGTATCCGGTCACCGATGTCCGCCGGGGCGTTACCGATTGACAGCATGTGTAATACTGTAACGCATGCCTGACGAGCTGCTGCCGCCGATGAAGTGGGATGCGTGGGGCGATCCGGCTGCGGCCAACCCACTGTCGGACGGGATCCGCTCGCTACTGAAACAGGCTCTAGGGGTGCAGGATTCGGGCACAGCCGAGCTCAGGGCGGACCAGGTGCGGCTGACCCCGAGCGCGCTGCAGCAGGCGGACTACGACGCGCTGGCGGCGATCGTCGGGATGGACTACTGCCGTGCTGGTGACCGTGACCGGTTGTTGCATGCGGGCGGCAAGTCGACCCTGGACCTGCTGCGCCGCAGAGACACCGGCGTGCAGGACGCACCCGACGCGGTGCTGCTGCCCGGCGGCGACGACGACGTCGCGGCGATCCTGCGCCACTGCTCACAGCGCGGCATCGCCGTCGTTCCGTTCGGTGGTGGCACCAGCGTGGTGGGCGGGCTCGACCCGATCCGCGGCCAGTTCAACGCCGTCGTGTCGCTGGATCTGCGCCGCTTCGACCGGTTGCACGCACTCGACGAGGTGTCCGGCGTGGCCGAGCTTGGTGCCGGCGTCACCGGCCCGCAGGCGGAGCGACTGCTCGGCGAACACGGCTTTTCGCTCGGGCATTTTCCGCAGAGCTTCGAGTTCGCCACCATTGGCGGCTTTGCGGCCACCCGCTCATCGGGTCAGGACTCGGCGGGTTATGGCCGGTTCGACGACATGATCCGCGGGCTGCGCGTCATCACCCCGGCGGGTGTGCTCGAGCTGGGCCGGGCCCCGGCGTCGGCGGCCGGGCCGGACCTGCGGGAGTTGTTGATCGGCTCGGAGGGCGTGTTCGGCGTCATCACCCGGGTTCGGCTGCGCGTGCATCGCGCGCCCGAAGTGACCCGCTACGAGGCGTGGTCGTTTCCCAATTTCGCCACCGGGACAGCCGGTTTGCGCGCCGTCACTCAAACCGGTACCGGACCGACCGTCATACGGCTCTCCGACGAAGCGGAGACCGGGGTCAACCTCGCCACCACTGACGCCATCGGAGAACAGCAGATCACCGGTGGCTGCCTCGCGATCACCATGTTCGAGGGCACTGCCGCGCACGCCGAAAGCAGGCACGCCGAAACGCGAGCCGTGCTGCAAGCGCACGGCGGCACGTCGCTGGGTGAGGAACCGGCGCGGGCGTGGGAGCGGGGCCGGTTTCACGCGCCGTACCTGCGCGACTCATTGCTGGACGCCGGCGCGCTGTGCGAGACCCTGGAGACCGCCACCGACTGGTCGAACATCGCAGCGCTGAAGGCGGCGGTCAGCGACGCGCTGACGGCCGCGCTGGCCGAATCCGGCACACCGGCCCTTGTGCTGTGCCACATTTCGCATGTGTACGCATGCGGCGCTTCGCTGTACTTCACCGTCGTCGCCGGGCAACGCGGCAATCCGATCGAGCAGTGGCGAGCCGCGAAGGCCGCCGCGTCGGAGGCGATCGTGGCCAGCGGCGGAACCATCACTCACCACCACGCCGTCGGCGCCGAGCACCGGCCCTGGATGGACGACGAGGTCGGCGAATTGGGGGTGCAGATCTTGCGGGCCGTCAAGTCGACGCTCGATCCAGCCGGAATCCTCAACCCCGGCAAGCTGATTCCGTGACCGGCCAGCTGCGCCGCCGCCACATCGCCCAGGTGACGCTGCTCACCAATCCGAAGTCGGGGCACGGCTACGCGCCGCATGCCGCCGAACAGGCGATCAGGCGACTACAGCAGCGCGGCGTCGACGTCGTCGAAATCGTGGGCACCGATGCCGGCCACGCGCGGCACCTGCTCGATGCGGCGCTCGAGCGCGGCACCGACGCAGTTGTGGTCGTCGGCGGCGACGGCGTGGTCGGCCTGGTGCTGCAAGCGTTGGCGTGCAGCGCCATTCCGCTGGGAATCGTGCCGGCAGGAACTGGCAACGACCATGCCCGCGAATACGCGATCCCCAAGGATCCGGTGGCCGCCGCCGATATCGTCGCCGACGGATGGACGGAAACCGTTGACTTGGGCCGAATTCGCGACCGCGCCGGGGCCGTCACCTGGTTCGGCACCGTTGCCGCAGCAGGATTCGATTCGCTGGTGACCGATAGGGCCAACCGGATGCGCTGGCCGCGCGGGCGGATGCGCTACAACCTCGCGATGCTTGCCGAGCTGTCGCAGTTGCGGCTGCTGCCGTTTCGGCTGGTGCTCGACGGCGAAGAGCTCGTCACGGAACTGACGTTGGCGGCATTCGGCAATACCCGCAGCTACGGCGGCGGCATGCTGATCTGCCCACACGCCGACCACGGCGACGGCCAGCTCGATATCACGATGGTGCACTCGGCGTCGCGAGCCCGGCTGGTCCGCTTGTTCCCCACGGTGTTCAAGGGCACCCACGTCGAGCTGGACGCGGTGAACACGGCACGGGCGCAGTCGATCGAGGTGGAGTCGCCTGGAATCAACGCCTACGCCGACGGCGAATGCGTATGCGCGCTGCCAGCAGAGATCTCGGCGGTGGCCGGCGCGCTGCAGCTGCTGCGGAAACCTAGCCCACTCCCCGGCTGAGCCAGGTCACTTCGCCGACGTCGCCGCCGTCGCGGTACACCTCGAGCGCCTCGTCCCACGCCGTGCCCAATGCCGAATCAAGCTCGGCCGCAAGCGCATCGGCCCCTGCGGCCATCATGGCCCGCAGCCGCATCTCGCCAACCATGATGTCGCCGTTGGCGCTCGTCGTCCCGCTCCACAATCCCAGCTGCGGAGTGTGGCTGAAGCGCTGACCGTCGACACCGGGACTGGGGTCCTCGGTGACCTCGAAGCGCAGCACCGACCAGGAGCGCAGCGCGTTGGCCAACCGAGCGCCAGTGCCCACCGGACCGACCCAATTGGTCACCGCGCGCAGCTGTCCGGGCATCGCCGGCTGCGGGGTCCACTTCAGGTTCGCCGGGGCCCCCAGGGTCGACGACAACGCCCACTCGACATGTGGGCACACCGCCGCCGGCGAGGCGTGGATGTACACCACGCCGGTGGTCGCGTCGGCGAATTGGTTCGACGCACGCATCTGCTGCTCCTTCGGCTCCACGAGGGACGTCTTCCCCAACGACCTGGTGAACCCGACGAGCAGGCTGCGGATAAACCGCCAGATGAAATTGTGCCTTGCGTGTCTATTGTGCCTCTTGATACCCCTGTTGCGCTAGTGTCGATGTTGGGAAATTACCGCGTCAGATATCGCCGGCCACGCGGGCAAGGCCCAGTCGCCGAAATCGTGGCCGGTGAGCACAACCAGGGCCAGGTCAGCGTCGGGATCGGCCCAGATGAAACTGCCCGACTGGCCGAAATGTCCGAACGTCCGTGCCGAGTTGGATGCACCGGTCCAGTGCGGCGATTTGGCGTCGCGGATCTCGAAACCCAGGCCCCAGTCGTTGGGCCGCTGGACGCCGTATCCGGGCAGCACTCCGTCCAGGCCGGGGAATTGCACGGTGGTCGCCTCGGCATGCATCTGCGCCGAGACCGTCGCTGGCCGCAGTAGATCGACCGCGAAGGCCGCCAGGTCGGCGAGCGTCGAGGTGGCGCCGAAGCCCGCCGCCTCGGTGCCGCCGTCCAGCCGGGTGGCGGTCATCGCCAGCGGCTCGAATACCGCCTCGGTGAGGTACCGAGTGAACTCGATGCCCGATGACTGCTCCACCGTCTCGGCCAGCACGGTAAAGCCTTGGTTGGAGTACACCCGGCGGCTGCCGGGCTTGGCGAGTATGTGGTCGGAATGCATCGCCAGCCCCGACGCGTGCGCCAATAGGTGGCGAACCGTGGAGCCGGGCGGGCCGGCCGGAGTGTCCAGCTCGACGACGCCTTCTTCGATGGCGACCTGGACTGCGCGGGCCACCAAGGGCTTGGTCACCGACGCCAGCGCGAATTCACAGCCGGTGTCGCCGTGGCTGGCGAGCACTCCCTCGGGGCCGATGACCGCGGCGGCCGCGGTCGAGACGGGCCAGCCGTCCAGTGCGTCGAGTGCTGCCATCGCGGCAGAGCCTATCGGGCGGCGCAGTGCCCGCCGAGTCTGCGTCCATGGCTTCAAAACCGCGGCGATCACCGCTGCCTGCGCAGAATCGATGCCACCAGCGCAGGCTCGATGTGGGGCCGCGATTTCGATGGCGGCGACCCGCTGCACTCGGCTCCGCCGAGCTTGCGATCGCCGCGATTTCGATGGCGGCGACCCGCTGCACTCGGCTCCGCCGAGTTTGCGATCGCCGCTAGGGTTGGGGCCCATGAGTCAGACAGTGCGCGGCGTGGTTTCACGCAAAAAGGGCGAGCCGGTCGAATTGGTGGACGTCGTCATCCCCGACCCCGGGCCGGGCGAAGTGCTGGTCGATGTCACCGCGTGCGGAGTCTGCCACACCGATTTCACCTACCGCGAGGGCGGCATCACCGACGACTACCCGTTTCTGCTCGGCCACGAAGCTGCCGGCACGGTCGAGGCGGTCGGACCGGTTGTGACTGCAGTCGAGCCCGGCGACTTCGTGATCCTCAACTGGCGCGCGGTCTGCGGTCAGTGCCGAGCCTGCAAGCGCGGCAGGCCGCACTTGTGCTTCGACACATTCAACGCCGAACAGAAGATGACGCTGACCGACGGCACCGAACTGACCCCGGCGCTGGGCATCGGCGCGTTCGCCGACAAGACACTGGTGCACCAGGGCCAATGCACCAAGGTCGACCCCTCCGCCGACCCGGCGGTGGCCGGCCTGCTCGGCTGCGGGGTGATGGCCGGGATCGGCGCCGCGATCAACACCGGCCGTGTCACTCGCGACGACACCGTCGCGGTGATCGGCTGCGGCGGGGTCGGTGATGCCGCTATCGCCGGCGCCGCGCTGGTCGGCGCCCGGCGGATCATCGCCGTCGACACCGATGACACCAAGCTCGAGTGGGCGCGCGGGTTCGGCGCCACCCACACCATCAACGCCCGCGACGCCGACGTCGTCAAGACCATCCAGGACCTCACCGACGGCTTCGGCGCCAACGTGGTGATCGATGCGGTGGGCCGGCCGGAAACCTGGGAACAAGCCTTCTACGCCCGCGATCTTGCCGGAACCGTTGTGCTGGTTGGTGTTCCGACCCCGGACATGCGTATCGAGATGCCGCTGCTGGACTTCTTCTCGCACGGCGGAGCGCTGAAGTCGTCGTGGTACGGCGACTGCTTGCCCGAACGCGACTTCCCCACCCTGATCGACCTGTATTTGCAGGGCCGGCTTCCGCTGGAGAAGTTCGTGTCCGAACGCATCGGCCTCGGCGACGTCGAAGAGGCCTTCCACAAGATGCACGGGGGTAAGGTGCTGCGCTCGGTGGTGATGCTGTGATCGAGCGGGTGGTCACCCACGGTACGTTCGAACTCGACGGTGGCAGTTGGGAAGTCGACAACAACATCTGGATCCTCGGCGACGATTACGACGTCGTGGTGTTCGACGCCGCCCACATCGCGGAACCGATCGTAAAGGCCGTCGGCGGCCGCAATGTGGTGGCGGTGGTGTGCACGCATGGTCACAACGATCACGTGACGGTCGCTCCCGCGCTGGGCAAGACGCTCGACGCGCCGGTGCTACTGCATCCCGCCGACGATGTGCTATGGCAGATGACCCATCCGGACAAGGGTTTTCGTGCAGTGTCCGATGGCGACACCGTGCAGGTAGCCGGCACGGAGTTACGGGCGCTGCACACACCGGGGCACTCGCCCGGATCGGTGTGCTGGTATGCCCCCGACC